>NZ_JBKJFM010000081.1:0-26127 GCF_046614825.1 Streptomyces nanhaiensis | reverse complement strand
CCCCGGCCAGGGGGCCGGTGGTCATCCAGCCGCGCACGTCCTTGCGGGACGGGCTGCGCCCGTCCGCCCACTCCGGGCGCACCCACAGCAGCTTCTCGTTGCGCCGCTCCCAGCGGCCCAGCCACACAGCCTTGGCCCACAGGCCCGCGCCGGCCCCGGCCAGCAGCATGCCGCCGGCGGCCGGGGCGGCCGGGGACGAGGCCACGGCGGCCAGGAAGGCGGCGGCCAGCCACCAGCGGCGCCTGCGCAGCCAGGCGCGCACGGTCACCGCGCGGTCGTGGAGCACCACCCACTTGCCCGCCGCGGTCGACGCCTTGATCAGCCCGGCGCAGCGGCGGCGGCGCGCCAGGAAGGCCGCCACGGCCGCCACGAGGAAGAGCGCGGCCCCGCCCAGGATCCCGATGCGCCGCCCGGTCAGCCCGGGTACGGCCAGGCCGGCGCCCGCGGCCGCCACTCCGGTCCACCACAGTGCGGTGCCCGCCGTCCGCGTGTACACCGCGACCCTCGCCAGCGCGTACGCTCCCCGTCCCACGGCTGCCCTCCTCGTTCCCTTCGGTACCGGTCTCCGTTCGGCCGTGTGCCGCCGCGTCACCGCGTGACGGCCCGCTCGGTGCGAAAGCGTACTGAGGGTTGATGAGATTCGCCTGAGAGAACGGCGGATCCCGTCCGGCATCCGGCGGGATCCCCCGTCCGGCGCGGCCGGATACCGCTTCCCGCGCGGCACCCGGCCGCGCCGGTCAGTCGGCGAACAGGCCCCGCCGGGCGGCGCGCGCGTCGAAGTCCTCCAGCCGGGCCTGCGCGTCGGGCAGTTCGTCGCACATCGCCTCCAGCAGCACCCGTCCCAGCATCATGGGCGAGCAGGCGGTGTCGAAGGACAGCGCGGTCCCGACGGCGGCGGGCAGCAGCAGGTCGCCCGGGCGTGCGACGGGCGCGAAGACGCTGTCGGCGACGGTGACGATCCGCAGCCCGGCCTCCCGGGCGTGCTCCAGCGCCGCCACCGTCTCGCGCGGGTGGCGCGGCAGCGCGAAGCACAGCAGCGCGCTCGCCCCGGCCCGCACCGCGGCGTCGAGGCGGTCGTCCAGCATCGAGCCGCCCTCGTCCAGCAGGCGTACGTCCGGGTGCACCTTGGCGGCGAAGTACGCGAAGCCGCGGGCCTGCGCGGCGGCGGCCCGCAGCCCCAGGACGGGCAGCGGGCGCGAGGCGGCCAGCAGGCTCCCGGCCTCGGCGACGGGGGCGGGGTCGGCCAGCAGCGCCGCCAGTTGCCGCAGGTTCTCGATCTCGGCGTGCACGGCCTGCTGGTACGCGTTGCCCGCCGTGCCACCGCCGTCCGCCCCGCCCGCGCCGGCACCGGGGGCGCCCCCCTCCGAGGGCGCGGGCAGGGCTTCGCGCAGATGCCTGCGCAGCGCCGGATAGCCGTCGAAGCCCAGTGCCACGGCGAAGCGGGTCACCGACGGCTGGCTGACGCCGGCCAGCTCCGCCAGCTCCACGCTGGACAGGAACGGCGCGTCGTCCGCGCGCCGCACCATGCAGTGGGCGATCCGCCGCTGGGTGGGGGTCAGCCGGTGCCCCTCGAACATCCTCAGCAGCCGCGTGCCCGCACCGCTCACCGTGTCCACCTGCCCCTCCGCCCCGCTGCCCCGCCGGCCCTCTTCAGGGTCCTCCTGCTCCGCATAAGCCTATTCAGTATCGGCCAGTACCGGCCCGGCCCGCCGGGGCGCGCACACGCGGGGAGCCCGCCGGGGAGCCGTGCGGAGGAGTCGCGCGCAGGGGTCGCGCGCAGGGGTCGCGCGGGGACCGCCGCACCCCGGTGCGGACACCAGAGGCGGGACGACGGCGGTCCCCGCGAGGACGCGCGGCCGGGTCGGGCCCGCGTCCCGGGCGCCGGGAGGAGTCCGGGAGCCGCTCCGTGGTCCTCCGCGCCGCTGGGCACCACAGTGCCCGACGGGTGTTAAGCGCGTTTTTCCGGGCCGTGACGGCCCGGTACCTACTCCGTCCCGCCGCTTCCGGCCCCGCTGCTCCGGGCGAGGAAGGCCAGCAGGTCCTGGCGGCTGACCACTCCGGTCGGCTTGCCCTCCACCAGCACGATCGCCGCGTCGGCCCCCTCCAGCACCGCCATCAGGTCGGCGACCGGCTCGCCCGAACCGACCTGCGGCAGCGGTGCGCTCATATGGGCCTCCAGCGGGTCCTCCAGCTTCGCGCTCCCGGTGAACAGCGCGTCCAGCAGGTCGCGTTCGACGATCGAGCCGACGACCTCGGCCGCCATCACGTCCGGGTGCCCGGCGCCGGGCTTGACCACGGGCATCTGCGAGACGCCGTACTCGCGCAGCACCTCGACGGCCTCGCCGACCGTCTCCTCGGGGTGCATGTGGACCAGCGAGGGCAGCCCGCCGTCCTTGCGGCGCAGTACGTCGCCGACGCGGGCCTGGGTGGGCTCGCCCTCCTCCAGGAAGCCGTAGTCCGCCATCCACTCGTCGTTGAAGATCTTCGAGAGGTAGCCGCGCCCGCCGTCCGGCAGCAGGACGACGACCGTGTCGTCCTCCCCGAGGCGCTCGGCCACGCGCAGCGCCGCGACCACCGCCATGCCGCAGGAGCCGCCGACCAGCAGTCCCTCCTCGCGGGCCAGCCGCCGCGTCATCCGGAAGGAGTCCTTGTCGGAGACGGCGACGATCTCGTCCGTCACCTCGCGGTCGTAGGCGCTGGGCCAGAAGTCCTCGCCGACGCCCTCCACCAGGTAGGGGCGCCCCGAGCCGCCGGAGTACACCGAGCCCTCCGGGTCGGCGCCGACGATCCGCACCTTCCCGCCGGAGACCTCCTTGAGGTAGCGGCCGGTGCCGCTGATGGTGCCGCCGGTGCCGATGCCGGCCACGAAGTGGGTGATCCTGCCGTCCGTCTGCTCCCACAGCTCGGGACCGGTGGTCTCGTAGTGGGAGAGGGGGTTGTTCGGGTTGCTGTACTGGTCCGGCTTCCACGCGCCCGGCGTCTCGCGCACCAGCCGGTCGGAGACGTTGTAGTAGGAGTCGGGGTGCTCGGGGTCGACCGCGGTGGGGCAGACCACGACCTCGGCGCCGTACGCGCGCAGTGTGTTGATCTTGTCCGTGGACACCTTGTCCGGGCAGACGAAGATGCAGCGGTAGCCCTTCTGCTGGGCCACGATCGCCAGCCCCACCCCGGTGTTGCCGGAGGTGGGCTCGACGATGACGCCGCCCGGCTTCAGCTCGCCGGAGCGTTCGGCGGCCTCGATCATCCGGACCGCGATCCGGTCCTTCACCGAGCCGCCCGGGTTGAAGTACTCGACCTTGGCCAGAACGGTGGCCCGGATCCCCGCCGCCACGTTGTTCAGCTTGACCAGCGGGGTGTTGCCGACAAGCTCGATCATCGACTCGTGATACTGCACCTGGTTCTCCGCGCTCGGGGGCAGTCGCCGTCGCCTGCCCGTACAGCCAGCCTAGGGGGACGCAGGAGTGCCGTTGACGCGCGTTGCGCAGCACCCTGTACTGGGCATGACACCCATGGTGACGTGCGGGCGCCGCACGGACCGCGCGCCGGGCGTACGGGGCGCGCGTACGGGGCGCGAGAAGGCTGCGGGGGCGCGGCGGAACGGAGGGTCCGATGGTGAGGGCGGTGCCCGGACCGGTGTCCGGGGCGAGAGTGGCGCGCAGGATCGCGACCGCCGCGGCGTACGGCGGCGGAGGGGCCGGGCTGCTCGGCGGGGCGGCCGTCGGCCTGCTGATGGCCGAGGTTCGGCTGGCGCGGCGCCGGGTGGGCGGCTCGGACGACGTGCCGCCGGTGGCGGACGGGGTGTACGGCACGGCCGTCGCTTCCCTGGGGCCGGGCGCGCAGGCCACACCGCTGCGGCTGGCGCTGCTCGGCGACTCCACCGCCGCCGGGCAGGGCGTCCACCGGCCGAGGCAGACCCCGGGCGCGCTGCTGGCCGCGGGTCTGGCCGCGGTGGCGGAGCGGCCGGTGCGGCTGCGCAACGTGGCGCTGTCGGGGGCGTGCTCGGACGACCTGGACCGCCAGGTGTCGCGGCTGCTGGAGAACGGCGGCATCGACGGCGACGGCGCTCCCGACGTGTGCGTCGTCATGATCGGCGCGAACGACGTCACCCACCGCGTACCGCCCGCCGTCTCGGTGCGGCTGCTCTCGGACGCGGTGGCGCGGCTGCGGGCGGCCGGGTCCGAGGTGGTGGTGGGCACCTGCCCGGACCTGGGCACGGTCGAGCCGGTCGCCCAGCCGCTACGCTGGCTGGCCCGCCGGATGAGCCGCCGGCTCGCGGCGGCCCAGACGGTCGCGGTGGTGGAGCAGGGCGGGTGGACGGTCTCGCTGGGCGACCTGCTCGGTCCGGAGTTCGAGGCGAACCCGCGCGAGCTGTTCGGCCCCGACAACTACCACCCCTCGGCGGAGGGCTACGCGACCGCGGCCATGGCCTTCCTGCCCACGCTCTGCGCCGCACTGGGCCTGTGGCCCGAGGAGGACGAGCGCCCCGGCGCCCCCGGTTGCACCGATGCCCCCGGCACCGCGCGCCGCGCGGGGGTCCTCCCCGCCGAGGAGGCCCTCCCCGTCGAGGCCGCGGCGGCCGCGGCGGCCGGGGAGGGCGGTACGGAGGTCTCGGGGACGCGCGGCCCCCTGGCGCTGCTGAGGCGCCGCCGCCGCAGGCGGCTGCCGGCGGCCGGTGTGATCGCGGTGGCCGAACGGCCCGGGACGCCCGAGCCCGCGGGCGCCGGAGGCGGGGACGCCCGGACGCCGCTCCGCTGAGGGCCAGGCGGGATGCGCCGGGCGCGGGCCGTACGGCAGGGCGTCCGGCGGACCTCACCGCGCGCCCTGTCGTACGGCCCATGCGGTCCCGAGCGGCACGGGGCGGTCCGAGGCGGCACGGCGAACGGGCGGAGCTGAGCAAGCGCTTAGAAAAGAGGCCCGGATCACACGTGGCGAGTCGTGACCGCCGCCTTACGGAACGGTAGTTTCCAAACATCCACAGCCCTCCGCCCTCGTTCCCTGGAGCCGTGATGCCCGAAGCCGTGATCGTCTCAGCAGCCCGTTCGCCGATCGGACGCGCCTTCAAGGGCTCGCTCAAAGACGTCCGCCCGGACGACCTGACCGCCGGCATCGTCAAGGCCGCGCTGGACAAGGTGCCGCAGCTGGACCCGACCGAGATCGACGACCTGATGCTGGGCTGCGGCCTGCCCGGCGGCGAGCAGGGCCACAACCTCGGCCGCGTCGTCGCCGTCCAGATGGGGATGGACCACCTGCCGGGCTGCACCATCACCCGCTACTGCTCGTCCTCGCTGCAGACCACCCGCATGGCCATGCACGCCATCAAGGCGGGCGAGGGGGACGTGTTCGTCTCGGCCGGCGTCGAGACCGTCTCCCGCTCGGTCAACGGCACCTCCGACGGCATGCCCGGCACCCACAACCCGGTCTTCGCCGACGCCGAGGCGCGCACCGCGGCCCGCGCCGAGAGCGGCGGCGAGGGCTGGCGCGACCCGCGCGAGGACGGCGAGCTGCCCGACGTCTACATCGCCATGGGCCAGACCGCCGAGAACCTCGCCCGCCTCAAGGGCGTCACCCGGCAGGACATGGACGAGTTCGGCGTGCGCTCGCAGAACCTCGCCGAGAAGGCCATCGCCGCCGGCTTCTGGGAGCGCGAGATCACCCCGGTCACGCTGCCCGACGGCACGGTCGTCTCCAAGGACGACGGCCCGCGCGCGGGCGTGACCCTGGAGGGCGTGCAGGGCCTCAAGCCCGTCTTCCGTCCCGACGGCCTGGTCACCGCGGGCAACTGCTGCCCGCTCAACGACGGCGCCGCCGCACTGGTGATCATGTCCGACACCAAGGCGCGCGAGCTGGGCATCACCCCGCTGGCCCGGATCGTCTCCACCGGCGTCTCCGGCCTGTCCCCCGAGATCATGGGCCTGGGCCCGGTCGAGGCGTCGAGGAGGGCGCTGAAGCTGGCCGGCATGACCATCGACGACATCGACCTGGTGGAGATCAACGAGGCGTTCGCCGCCCAGGTGATCCCCTCCTACCGGGACCTCGGCATCGACGTGGACAAGCTCAACGTCAACGGCGGCGCCATCGCCGTCGGCCACCCCTTCGGCATGACCGGCGCCCGCATCACCACCACGCTGATCAACTCCCTCCAGTGGCACGACAAGCAGTTCGGTCTGGAGACGATGTGCGTCGGCGGCGGCCAGGGCATGGCCATGGTCATCGAGCGCCTGAGCTGAACCGGCCCCGGACGCACGGTCCCGGTCGCGGCCCCTGCGCCCGAGTGGTCCGCGTCACACCGGACCGGCGCACGATGTGATCTGACCCACCGTCGGCGCGCCGTCGATGCACCGGTGAGACCGAAGAGCCCCCAGGATGTGATCTATGTCCTGGGGGCTCGCCGTCTTCCCTGCTCACAGGGGTTCCATTGGTCCGCACGGAGGTCCGCGCACGCCCTTTTGGCGGTGCCCGGCGCACCGCTCGACAGGAGATTCCCCTCCGGCTGCGATAGGAATTCAGGGATCGGAGTTCCAACCGGGAGTACGTCAGTGAGCGCCATATCCCTCATCCTGCTGCTGGCCGCCGCCGTCGCCGTGGCGCTGGGCGCCGCCGCCCTGCGCACCGCACTGGGCCTGCGCCGCCGGCTCGACGAGCTGCGGGTGCGGCTCGCCGCGGCCGAGGCGCGCGGGATCCTGGCGCGCGCCGCCGTTCCCCCGGCGCGTACCTCCCCGGACGCCGAGGAGATCCGGTCCGCCGTCGCCGCCGCCCTCGCCGAGGAGCGCGAGCGCGAGCTGGCCGAGGCCCGCGCCTTCTGGGCCGCCCAGGAGGCCCGCGACAACCGGGCCGAGAGCCTCCTGCCGGAGGGGCGCGGCGCGGAGTACGAGGGCGCCGGCCTCGACCCGGCACTGCTCGACGCCCTGCTGGAACGCGCCCTGGACGGCGGTGCGCACGAGGGCGAGGCCTTCGTACCGCGCCAGACGGACCGGGAGGGGGCCGGGTCCGGGGCGAACGTCAGGCGGCCCGCCGCACCCGGTTCCGAGGACGCCGGGGAGTCCGGCGACCCCGGCGACCCCGGCGACCCCGGCAAGCCACGGCCCTCCGGGCACACAGCCGGGGGGAAGGGGGCCGGTGCCGACTCCGCGGAGCTGGCCGCGGCGCGCCGCCGCCACCCCTCGCACCCCGGCTACGACCTGAACGGCGATCCCGTCGTCCCCGGGCCCGCGACCGGTCCCGACGATCTGGAGGACTCCAGGCGCTCCGACGGCACCGGGGAGTCCGGCGGCGCCACCGGAACCGCCGCCGACACCGCCGACCACGAGTCCACCCGTCTGCGGCTGGCGGAACTGGCCGAGCGCCGCACGCCGCTGGCCGACGTACGGCCCGGCCCGCTGGGCACGCTGGACGTCTACGTCTTCGCCGACGGCACCACCGTCTGCATGACGCCCGGCCACCGCGAGACCGCCGAGCGGCTCGCCGCCGCGGTGCGCGAGGGCGTGGAGCCGGTGCTGCTGGGCGGCTCGGGCGTCTCCGGCTCGTACGCCCTCACCTTCGCGTGCGGCGGGGAGAGCGTCTACGTCCTGGCCGACCGGGTCATCGCCTCGCTCTGACCGGGCGTGCCCCTGCCGCACCGGCCGAGCCCGGCGTCACCGACCGGCCGCCTTCGGACCGCATGCGTCGCCACAACGCCGCGCCACCCGTCACGGGAACGAGCCCGCCGCCGGTCCCGCTCGCAGCCCGGCCCGCCGCACTCGCGGACCGCGCAAACCGCGCGGACCGCGGCCGGTCCCGGACGACGGGCGCCGTGGAACCGGAATTCGCCTCGCGCCCTCCCAGCTGGCATGACCCGGATGAGATGGCTTCCGGCCATGGCAGTGCTCGTTCTGGCCGGTTGCGCTTCCGGCGGTGGGGACGAGGGCGACTGCACCGCGAGGATCAGGTTCGAGGGCAGTCTGTACCGGTCCCACAGCGCAATGCCCGACCGAGCACCGCTGGGGTCGTCCGCGGGGCGGGGTGAAGTCGTGGGGTGCGGCGGCCTGGACGCCCCCGCCGTCGACCGGGTGGAGGTTCACCGGATCGAGGGCGTTGCCCCGGAGGTCGCCGTCGGCACGCGCGGGGACTGGCCGGGCCTCTACATCCGCGAAGACCTGGCCTCCGAGCGGTCGTCCTGGCCCGAGCCGCTGCGGCCCTGAACCGTCTGCACCACGCCCGGACGAACAGCGGCATCTGCCGGTGGTCCCGGCGTCCGGCTCCCAGCGGGCCCGGTGGACGCGTCTGCCCGGCGCACGGCCGTCAACGGGGGCGGCCCCTGGTGAGCGCCGCGGTCTCGGCGGCCTCCACCAGCGCCACGGCCCCGGCCAGCTCCCGGGGCCCGGCCCCGTCCCGCTCGCCGGCCGCCCGCAGCGCCTCCGCCAGATCGTGCCCGGCCACCGCGAGTTGGTCCCCGACGGCGAAGAGGCCCGCGTCGGGCAGCCCGTGCGGGGTGCGGCCGGGGGACTCCAGGCGCTGGGCGCGGTCGGCCAACTCCCTGGCCAGCCCGAGCCCCTCGGCCGCCGCCCCCCGGGCCAGGGCGCTCTGCGGCATGGCCCGCAGCCGGTCGGCGAAGCGGTCCACGGCGGTCAGCAGGGGTGTCACGTCGAGCACGGCGCAACCCTATGCGCCCCGCGCGCCCGGCCGCCAACGGGCCGAGCGCGCGGAACGCAAAGGACAGTCACGGGACGGACGCGGGACCGACGCGGGACGGACGGCAGGAGCCCCGGGGCGCGAACGCCCCGGGGCTCCTCGCGGATCCCGTCCGGTCCGGCCCGGGAGCCGGGGTCCGGACGACCGGATCAGTCGCTGCTCTGCAGGATGGCGATCAGCCGCAGGAACTCCAGGTAGATCCAGACCAGGGTCAGGGTCAGACCGAAGGCGGCCAGCCAGGACTCCTCGCGGGGGGCGCCGTAGGCGACGCCGTCCTCGACCTGCTTGAAGTCCAGGGCGAGGAAGGCGGCACCGAGCACGATGCCGATGACGCCGAACAGGATGCCCAGGCCGCCGCTGCGGAAGCCGAGGCCGTCACCGCCGCCGAAGACGGCGAACAGCAGGTTGATGCCCATCAGCAGGACGAAGCCGATGGCCGCGGCCATCACGAAGCGGTAGAAGCGCTGCGTGACGCGGATGATGCGGGCCTTGTACATGAACAGCACGGCGGCGAAGACCGCCATGGTGCCCAGCACCGCCTGCATCGCCGCCCCGTTGGCGATGTAGCTGTCGACGTAGTTGCTGATGGCCCCGAGGAACAGGCCCTCGAAGGCGGCGTAGGCCAGGATCAGCGGGGGCGACGCCTTGCGCTTGAAGGACTGCACCAGACCCAGGACCAGCGCGATCAGCATCGCGCCCAGGGCCAGGCCGAGCGACAGGTCCGTGATCCACGCCACAGCCGCCATGGCGACGACCAGGCCCACCGTCATCGACGTACGGGCGACGACGTCGTCCATCGTCATCCGGCCGGCCTGCGGCGGGGCGGCCGGCGGGAAGCCCGGCTGGCCGGCCGTCTGGGGCTGCTGGGCGTAGGGGTTGGTGGGCTGGGGGCCGGTCGCGTACGGGTTGGCGGCGTACGGGTTCCCGGCCTGCGGCTGCTGCGTGGCGTTGAAACCGGCGTAGCCGTTGTCTCGGCTGAATCCCCGTCGCGAGAAGACCGGGTTACTGCTCCTCATCTCACTCCTCCATGGCCGCACCGCGCGGCCCTTCCTCAAGGGTAATGCTTTAGCAAAGACCGCACGGTAGTGCACTTGCAAGAACGACGGAAGGAGTCGTGATTGTTCCGGTACCCGCCGTCGCGCCTGTGATGCCCCGCCAGAGGCTGCCGTACGCCTGCCCCGGCCCCTGTCCCGGCCCCTGTCCGACCCCTGCCCGGCCTCGCCCGTCCGGCCTCGTCCGGGCGGCGGAACCGGGCCCCGGGCGGGCCCCGGGGACGCCGCGTGCCTGCCGCTCCGCGCCACCGCGCCGGCCGGGTGGGGTCGTCCGCCGGCGGCCACTCGCGTCCGGTGACCTCCGTCCGGAGCCCGGCCGCGTCCGGCCGCGCGCGGAACGGGAAACGGGGCCGCGGTGCCAGTGGTCGGGCTCACACTCGGCGGAGCCGGCCGGGATCCCCTGCGCGTCCACGTTCACCGGCACTCCGGCGGCGGCCGTGCCGCCCGATGACGTCCCCGGCTCGCGCGGCACGTTCCGGTGCCCGGGATCCGGTCGCTTCGCGGAGGGCCGTGCGAGGGCCGGTGTGCCCGGAGCCGGATTCGAACCGGCACGGCCTGTAGGCCAACGAGGTTTAAGCTCGTCGTGTCTGCATTCCACCATCCGGGCACCGGCTCATGGACCGCACGGCTGGCTACGGCCCTCCCCTGGACGCTCAACGAGCCTATCGGCGGCGCTCGTTCGGACAACGGGCTTCCGGCCCCAGGTTGTCTGATTTTATTGGCAACTGATGCAGCATCAGCGGCGCGCGCCCCTCTTCAAAGAGGATCACGCGCCCCCGCGCTGCCGCCAGGAATGACGGAAAGTCGCTGCCCAGCCACGGGAAGGCATCAGGGTGCCCTCTCCTCCTCAGGGATGACGCGGGCCGTTCCGGTCCCCCCGAAGGCTCCCTCCGAGACAGGTTCGGGGGTGGACGCCGGTGGCCGGTTTCGCACGGACGATGGAGGGGTCCCCGTCAAGCCGCTGTGACAGGAGCCCCTTCCCGTGACCACCAGCACCCCGCCCGACGCCCTCTCCGAGCCCTCCGCCCCCGCCGGCGCCGCGGCCGCCCGCGCCGTGGACCTGACCAAGGTCTACGGCCAGGGCGAGACGAAGGTGGTGGCCCTGGACTCCGTCACCGTGGACTTCCGGCGGGGGGCGTTCACCGCGATCATGGGCCCGTCCGGTTCGGGCAAGTCCACGCTGATGCACTGCATGGCCGGCCTGGACTCCTTCTCCTCCGGCTCGGCCTGGATAGGCGAGACCGAGCTGTCCTCCCTGAAGGAGAAGAAGCTCACCCAACTGCGCCGGGACAAGATCGGTTTCATCTTCCAGGCGTTCAACCTGCTGCCCACCCTGACGGCGCTGGAGAACATCACGCTGCCGATGGACATCGCCGGCCGCAGGCCCGAGCGGGAGTGGCTGGACCGCGTGGTGGAGACGGTCGGCCTGTCGGGCCGCCTCAAGCACCGCCCCAGCCAGCTCTCCGGCGGCCAGCAGCAGCGCGTGGCCGTCGCCCGCGCCCTGGCCGCCCGGCCGGAGATCATCTTCGGTGACGAGCCGACCGGCAACCTCGACTCGCGCTCCGGCTCGGAGGTGCTGGGCTTCCTGCGCAACTCGGTGCGGGAGCTGGGCCAGACCGTGGTCATGGTGACCCACGACCCGGTGGCCGCCTCGTACGCGGACCGGGTCGTCTTCCTCGCCGACGGCCGGATCGTCGACGACATGGCCGACCCCACCGCCGAGAGCGTCCTCGACCGCATGAAGGCGTTCGACGCCCGGGGCCGCACCAGCTGACCGGCCGGTACCCGTCCGGAACGCCCCCGCCCGCAGCGCCGCCACACCTATCCCAGGATCACGAGACCCCATGTTCCGTACCGCCCTGCGCAACGTGCTCGCGCACAAGGCCAGACTGCTGATGACCACGCTCGCCGTCATGCTCGGCGTGGCGTTCGTCGCCGGCACCCTGGTCTTCACCGCCACCCTCTCCGAGGCCTTCGCGAGGAGCTCCGCCAAGGGCTTCGAGGCCGTCGACGTCGCCGTCCGCCCCGACTTCTCCAGCGACGGGACCGACCCCGGCGGCCCCTCCGACCTCCCCGGCGAACTGCTGGAGCGCACCCGGGAGCTGCCGGGCGTCGAGCACGCCACCGGAGCCGTCTCCGGCTTCGCCGCCCTCGCCGGCAAGGACGGCAGGCTGGTCGGCGAGGGCTGGTCGACCCAGGGCGGCAACTACGACACCGGTCCGGACGGATCGGGTGAGGACCCGCGCTACGACCTGCGCGAGGGCCGCGCCCCGCAGCGCGCCGGCGAGGTCGCGCTGGACTCCGCGACCGCCGGGCGCACCGGCTACGGGGTCGGCGACACCGTGCGGCTGTCCGTCAACGGCCCGGTCCGCGAGGAGAAGGTCACCGGCGTCTTCGACACCGACGACGGCAACGTCGCCGCCGGCGGCACCCTGGTGCTGTTCGACACCGCCACCGCCCAGGAGCTGTTCTCCCAGCCCGGCCGGTACAGCGAGATCGTGCTGACGGCCTCCGAAGGCACGGGCCAGGGGGAGTTGAGGAGAAGCGTCGAGAAGATCCTGCCCGAGCAGGCCGAGGCGGTCACCGGGCGGACGCTCGCCGACGACCAGGCGAGGATGATCGAGGCGGAGATGGAGGGCATGCGCACCGGGCTGCTGGTGTTCGCCGGGATCTCGCTCTTCGTCGGCGTCTTCATCATCGCCAACACCTTCACCATGCTGGTCGCCCAGCGCACGAAGGAACTGGCGCTGCTGCGCGCGGTCGGCGCGAGCCGCCGCCAGGTGACCCGCTCGGTGCTGGTGGAGGCCGTGGTCGTCGGCGCGGTCGCCGCGGGGATCGGCCTGCTGGCGGGCGTCGGGATCGGCGCGGGGCTGCGTTCGCTGGTGGGCTCCCTCGGCGCCACCGTGCCGGACGGCCCGCTGGTGGTCACTCCGGCCGCGGTCGTCGCCTCGCTGGTCGTCGGCATCGCGGTCACCGTGGCCGCTGCCTGGCTGCCCGCCCGCCGCGCCGCGAAGGTGCCGCCGGTCGCCGCGATGAACAGCGTGCACGCACCCGCCACCGTCCGCGGCCTGGTCGTGCGCAACACCGTCGGCGCGGTCCTGGCCGGCGCCGGGGCCGTGCTGGTGCTGGCCGCCACCGGCATGGACGACGGCAAGACGCCGATGGGCGCGGGCGCCGGGCTGCTGGTGATCGGCGTGTTCGTGCTGACGCCGCTGCTGTCGCGCCCGGTGATAGCCCTGACCTCGCCCGTGATGCGCGCGGCCGGCGTCTCGGGGAAGCTGGCGCGCCTCAACGCCGTGCGCAACCCGCGCCGCACCGCCGCCACCGCCGCGGCGCTGATGATCGGCCTCACGCTGATCACCGGCCTGACCGTGATAGCCGGCAGCGTCCAGAAGGGCGTCGACAAGATGGCCACGGAGGCGCTCAGGGCCGACTACGTGGTCTCGATGGCCAACTACAGGCCGCTGTCGCCGGAGATCGAGCGGACGCTGGCCGAGCAGGACGAGGTCACGGCCCTCAGCCCGATGCGCAACTCCCCCGCCCGTATCGGCGAGGAGTACGAGTTCCTCACCGGCGTCGACGGCGAGGGCTTCGGCAAGCTGGCCGAACTCGACTTCACCGAGGGCTCGTTCGCCGACCTGGGCGGCGAGAGCGTCATCGTGGACGCCGACACCGCGCGGGGGCGCGGCTGGAAGCCCGGCTCGACCTTCGAGGTGGTCTACGAGGACGGCGAGCGCGGCGAGCTGACCGTCGGGGGCGTGTACCGGGGCAACGAGATGATGACCGGCATCATGCTCGACACCGCCGTCCTGGACCCGCACCTGGAGAAGGTCACCAGCATGCAGGTGCTGGTGGCCACGGAGGGCGGCGCGAGCGAGTCGGCGAAGTCCGCCCTGGAGGACGCGCTCGGCGACAACCCGGCCGTTCTCGTCCAGGACGAGGAGGACGTCTCGGAGTCCGTCGCCCAGATGATCACGCTCATGCTGAACATGCTCTACGGGCTGCTGGCCATGGCCGTGGTCGTCGCGGTGCTGGGAGTGGTCAACACCCTGGCCATGTCGGTCTTCGAGCGGTCGCAGGAGATCGGGATGCTGCGGGCGATCGGCCTGGACAGGCGCGGCACCAAGCGGATGGTCAGGCTGGAGTCGCTGGTGATCTCGCTGTTCGGCGGAGTGCTCGGCGTCGGCCTGGGCGTCTTCTTCGGCTGGGCGGCCGGGGAGCTGATCGCCTCCTCGATGCCCACCTACGAACTGGTGCTGCCCTGGGATCGGATGGGCGTCTTCCTCGCGCTGGCGGCGCTGGTGGGCGTACTGGCCGCGCTGTGGCCGGCGCGGCGGGCCGCGCGGATGGACATGCTGGAGTCCATCAAGACCGAGTGACCGGTGCGCCGCCGCGCGGCGGCGCACCGCACGGGGCCCCGGGGTCCGGACCGCTCTGCGGTCCGGACCCCTTCCGCGTGCGCGGGGCCGCGTCCGCGGGCCGGCCCCGCGCACGCGGCGGGTCCCCGGGCAACCGGTGTTCGTCCGGGGGCGGGAAAGCCGAGGGGCGCCCGGCCCCTCCGTGTGCGGGAGGGGGCGGGCGCCCCTGCGGTGTGCCGGATGCGCCGGCGTCCGGTCAGTCCGGTCAGGAGGCCTTGGCCTTGGGCCGGGACTCCCGGGCGGCGGCCGAGACCGGGGCGGCGGCCTCGTAGAACTCCTCGCGCGGGTTCTCCACGGCGCCGAGGGAGACGACCTCGCGCTTGAGGAACATCGCGAGCGTCCAGTCGGCGAAGACCCGGATCTTGCGGTTCCAGGTCGGCACCGCCAGGCCGTGGTAGCCGCGGTGCATGTACCAGGCGAGCCGGCCCTTGAGCTTCAGCTTGACCCGCTTGCCCAGGGCGATCATCGCGACGCCCTTGTGGAGGCCGAGACCGGCGACCGCGCCCTTGTTGGCGTGGCGGTACTCGGCCTGCGGGAAGCCCCGCATGCCCGACACCACGTTGTCGCCGAGCACCTTGGCCTGGCGCAGCGCGTGCTGGGCGTTCGGCGGGCACCAGGCGTTCTCGTTGCCCGCTTCGCGGCCGACGAGGTCCGGGACCTGGGCGTTGTCGCCCGCGGCCCAGATGTGGTCGGAGCCCTTGACCTGGAGCGTCGCCTCGGTGTCCACGTGGCCGCGCGGGCCCAGCGGCAGGCCGAAGCGGGCCAGCGCCGGGTTCGGCTTGACGCCGGCGGTCCACACGATGGTGTCGGAGTCCACCTCGAGGCCGTTCTTGAGCACCACGTGGCCGTCGACGCAGGACTCCATGGACGTGGACAGGTAGACCTCCACGCCGCGCTTCTGGAGGTGCTCCAGACCCCACTTGCCGAGCTCGGGACCGACCTCGGGGAGGATCTTGTCCGCGGCGTCGACGAGGATGAAGCGCATGTCCTCGCGGCGGACGTTCGTGTAGTACTTGGCCGCGTCGCGCGCCATGTCCTCGACCTCGCCGATGGTCTCGGCCCCGGCGAAGCCGCCACCGACGAAGACGAAGGTCAGCGCCCGGCGGCGGACGGCCTCGTCGTTGGTGGAGTCGGCCTTGTCGAGCTGCTCCAGGACGTGGTTGCGCAGGCCGATGGCCTCCTCGATGCCCTTCATGCCGATGCCGTTCTCGGCCAGGCCGGGGATCGGGAAGGTGCGGGAGACCGCTCCGAGCGCGACCACCAGGTAGTCGAAGGGCAGCTCGTAGGACTCGCCGACCAGCGGCGAGATCACGGCGACCTTGCGGTCCTGGTCGATGGTGGTGACGCGGCCGGTGAGGACCTCCGCCTTGGGGAGCACGCGCCGCAGCGGGACGACGACGTGGCGCGGGGAGATGGACCCGGCGGCTGCCTCCGGCAGGAAGGGCTGGTACGTCATGTACGAGCGCGGGTCGACGACGGTGACGGTCGCCTCGCCGTACCGCATCTTCTTCAGGATGCGGCGCGCTGCGTACAGACCGACGTACCCGCCACCCACTACGAGGATTCGCGGACGCTCCGTGGTGCTCATGCCTTCGAGTATCCACTGCCTTCAGGGGGGACCCTCGTGAGGGTCTTCACAAGCACCTCACCCTCTTCTGCTACACTCCGCCGACCCGTGACCGGAACCACACCCGGAACCGGGAACCGGCGCACCTCACAACACGTTTAACACCCCCTGTGAGCTGCGCAATCGCCCTCCGGTGGAGCCGGGCGGAACCGCCGTCGGCCCGGAGGGGCACGATGCTCCGACACCTCCGGAACCATCTCTTCCGGGCTGCGGAGACCCGGATTCGCCACTACCGACAGGTAACATCGCCTGCTCGCGCGCTTTTCCTTGTGAAGAAGTTCACGAACTTTCCCGGCGGGGTCTCCCGCGGCGCCCCGATCGCGCCTTCGCGGGGATGCGCGGGAGCGGCCGGCGCCACCGGCCCGGCACGTCTGACATGGTGTTTCCACCGACGGGGAGGGGACCTGATGCGCCGTCTCGCACTGCTGCCGATCCTGCCGGCAGCGGGGTGCGCCCTGCCCGGCGAGAGCCGGGCGTGCACCCTCGTCGGTGCCGAGTCCGGCGTCCGGGTGGGCTGGCGGCCCTGCGGGCCGCGCCGGACGAGGGTCTGACCCGGAACTGACCGCCCCGCGCCGACCGCGCCCGGCGAAGACCCGTACCGCGAGGACGCCGACGTCAGGAAACTCGCCGGCCCGTCCGGGCTCTGCCGGCTCCGGGTCGGCGGCTGCCGGATCGCCCACCGGATCGACGAAGGTGAACTCGCCGTTCCCGTCGTGAAGGTGGGCGACCGGCGCGACGTCCACCGGAATCCGTGAGAGCCGGGGCTCCTCGGGGCCGTCGCGGCCCCAGGTCAGCGCGTGGCGCAGGAGTGGGCGATGCCGTCGAGGATGTCGTGCTCGCTGACCACGACCTCCCCGGCCCCGGTGCGCTCCATGACCGTCTGGAGGACGAGGGCGCCCGCGCCGATCACGTCCACCCGGCCCGGGTGCATCACGGGGATGGCGGCGCGCTCGTCGTGGGTGGCGGCCAGCAGGCGCGCGGTGACCTCCGCGACCTCCTCCGCGCCGATCCGGGAGTGGTGGATGGCCGACGGGTCGTACTCGGACAGTCCCAGCGCGACGGCGGCGACGGTGGTGACCGAGCCGGCCAGTCCCACCAGCGTCCGCGCACCGGCCAGCGGGACGGTCTCCTCCACCAGGTCCAGGGCGGCCTCGGCGTCCGCCCTCATCGCGGCGATCTGCGCCTTCGAGGGAGGGTCGGTGATCGTGCCGTCGCGCAGCAGATGGCGCTCGGTCAGCCGGACGCAGCCGACGTCCACGCTGCGGGCGGCCCGTACCCCGTCCTCGCCGACCACGAACTCCGTGGAGCCGCCGCCGATGTCCACCACCAGGTACGGCCCCGGCAGGTGCTCGGTGCCCGCCAGCTCCCTGGTGGCGCCGGTGAAGGAGAACGCGGCCTCCTGGTCACCGGTGATCACCTCGGGCTCGACACCCAGGATGTCCACGACGCCGCGCACGAAGTCGTCCCGGTTCTCGGCGTCGCGCGAGGCGGAGGTGGCGATGAAGCGGGTGCGCCCGGGGGTGACGCCGTGTGAGCGGATCACCTCGGCGTACTGGCGGCAGGCCGCGAAGGTGCGCTCCAGGGCATCGGGGGCCAGCCGCCCGGTGCGGTCCACGCCCTGGCCGAGGCGGACGATGGTCATCCGGCGGTCGAGGTCGGTCAGTTCGCCGGTGGCCGGGTCGATGTCGGCGACGAGCAGGCGGATGGAGTTCGTGCCGCAGTCGATGGCCGCGACCCTGACCGCCGTGCCGGCC
This sequence comes from Streptomyces nanhaiensis, assembly GCF_046614825.1. Taxonomy (NCBI): domain Bacteria; kingdom Bacillati; phylum Actinomycetota; class Actinomycetes; order Kitasatosporales; family Streptomycetaceae; genus Streptomyces; species Streptomyces nanhaiensis. The sequence continues at coordinate 8,609 of NZ_JBKJFM010000081.1, read as the reverse complement.
GTCGTGCCGGCCGTCGTGCCGTTCGTCGTGTTGTTCTCCGTCCCCGTCACCGCGCGTCCTCCCCGGCGTTCCCGGCGTTCCCGGTGTCCCCGCCGTCCTCGGCCGCGCTCACGCACGGCCCCTTGCGCCACCACTCCGGGAGCATGGCGATCGCCTCGTCGCCCAGCGGGTTGACGCCCGGGCCCGCGACCAGCGAGTGGGCGACCAGGACGTGCAGGCACTTGACGCGGTCGGGCATCCCGCCCGCGCTGGGAAAGCCCTCCAGCACCTCGATGGCGTCGCGGCGCGCGATGTAGTCCTCGTGCGCCCGGCGGTACGCGGCGGCCAGCTCCGGGTCGGTGCGCAGCCGCTCCGTCATCTCCTTCATCACGCCCTCGGCCTCCAGGGTGCCGATCGCGGAGGCCGCGCGCGGGCAGGTGAGGTAGTACGTGGTCGGGAAGGGCGTGCCGTCCTCCAGCCGCGGCGCGGTCTCCACCACGTCGGGCCGCCCGCAGGGGCAGCGGTGCGCGATGGCGCGCAGACCGCGCGGCGGGCGGCCGAGCTGCTGCTGGAATGCCTCGACGTCGGCTTCGGTCGGCGCGGTGGGCTCGGTACGGGGCGGGGGCGTTTCCATGTGGCCAGGATGCCTCAGGGGTGTCGGGGCCGGGCGCGGGGGCCCGGCGGGGCGGTCGGGGTCCGGGCCGGTTCCGGACCGCTCAGGGGCGCTGCCCGGCGGCGCCGGAGGCGTCCGCCGCGTCCACTCCGTCCCACAGGTGCCGGTACCAGGCCTGTTCGGCGGGACCGGACTCCGCGGTGCGGCGGGAGCGGGAGGCGCCCTCGCCGGTACGGCCGGACGTACCGCGCGGGAGGACGTAGCCGGTCTCGCCGGGGCGCACGTAGAGCAGGTGCTCGCGGATCATCCGCTCCACGTAGGCCGGGTCCTTCCAGCGGGCCTTCAGATCGCGCTTCTCCTCGACCCGGCCGCGCAGTTCCTCGACCAGGCGCCGCTGCTCCTCGATCTCCGCACGCTGCGAGACGTACTGCCGCATGGGGTAGGCCAGGGCGACCACGAGCGAGCACAGGACCAGGACGAGCAGTGCGGCACGGCCGGTCAGCCGGCTGCGGCGCGGGGCGCGCATCCGGCGGTTCTGGGCGCGGTAGACGCGCTCGGCCGCCTGTGTGCCCAGTGCCCTGAGCCTGGTCGCGGTGGAGAACCTGTCCCGTTCCGCGGCCACCTCGCCTCCCCTGCTGCCCTGTCGTCGCCGTGCCGTCGCGGTGCGCCGCCGTGTACCGCCGCGATGCCGCCGTGTACCGCCGCGATGCCGCCGCGTCCCCGCCACCGTACGGGACGGCGGCGGGGACGCGGTGACGGCGGGGCCGCTTCCCGCGGCCGTGCTCAGCGCTCCGCGGAGCGGCTGCGTTTACCGGTCCGCGGAGCGGAACCGCGGGAACGCCGAGCGTCCGGCGTACACCGCGGCGTCGTCGAGGATCTCCTCGATGCGCAGCAGCTGGTTGTACTTGGCGACGCGCTCGGAGCGGGCCGGGGCGCCGGTCTTGATCTGGCCGCAGTTGGTGGCGACGGCCAGGTCGGCGATGGTGACGTCCTCGGTCTCGCCGGAGCGGTGGGACATCATGCACTTGAAGCCGTTGCGCTGGGCCAGCTCGACGGCGTCCAGCGTCTCGGTCAGGGAGCCGATCTGGTTGACCTTGACCAGCAGGGCGTTGGCGGCGCCCTCCTCGATGCCGCGGGCCAGGCGCTCGGGGTTGGTGACGAACAGGTCGTCACCGACGAGCTGGACCTTGTCGCCCAGGCGCTCGGTGATGGTCTTCCAGCCGTCCCAGTCGTCCTCGAACAGCGGGTCCTCGATGGAGACCAGCGGGTACGCCTCGACCAGCTCGGCGTAGTAGTCGGTCATCTGGGCGGCGGTGCGCTCCTGGCCCTCGAAGACGTAGCGGCCGTCCTTGTGGAACTCGGAGGCGGCGACGTCCAGGGCGAGGGCGATGTCCTGGCCGGGGGTGTAGCCGGCCTGCCCGATCGCCTCCAGGATGAGGTCGAGCGCCTCGCGGTTGGAGCCGAGGTTCGGGGCGAAGCCGCCCTCGTCGCCCAGACCGGTGGAGAGCTCGCGCTCCTTCAGCACCTTCTTGAGGGTGTGGTAGACCTCGGTGCCCCAGCGCAGGGCCTCGGAGAAGGACTCGGCGCCGATCGGCGCGATCATGAACTCCTGGATGTCCACGTTGGAGTCGGCGTGCGATCCGCCGTTGAGGATGTTCATCATCGGCACCGGCAGCAGGTGCGCGTTCGGCCCGCCGAGGTAGCGGAACAGCGGCAGGTCGGACGCCTCGGAGGCGGCGTGGGCGACGGCCAGCGAGACGCCGAGGATGGCGTTGGCGCCGAGGGAGGACTTGTCCGGGGTGGCGTCCAGGTCGAACATCGCCTGGTCGATCAGGCGCTGCTCGGTGGCGTCGTATCCGACCAGCTCCGGGCCGATCTGCTCGATGACGGCGAGGACGGCCTTCTCGACGCCCTTGCCGCCGTAGCGGCTCTTGTCTCCGTCACGCAGCTCAAGGGCCTCGAAGGCGCCCGTGGAGGCGCCGGACGGAACGGCTGCACGACCGGTGCTGCCGTCGTCGAGGCCGACCTCGACCTCGACCGTGGGGTTGCCTCGCGAGTCGAGGATCTCGCGGGCCACTACGACGTCGATGGACGGCACGAGGGTCTCCTTCGTGTGTGTCGGGCGTGTGTGTCGGGTCTCAGTGCCCTGAGCCTATCCGGCCCGCGCACGCCACCTCGCCGACAGCCCGTGCCATACGGCGGAACGGAGGGTGAAATCGCAGCTCAGCGCGGGTGAGAGCATTTTGTTTCCAAATTGAATAAACCCGGTGCGGCGCGCCCTCCGCCGGGGGAGGTGACACACCGCACCGGGCTGGCGCCGCCGGGTGACGGGAGCGGCGCCGGGGCGGGCACAGCAGGGGATCAGACCCGGAGCTGCTGGCCGGGGAAGATCAGGTTGGGGTCGTCGCCGATGACGTCGGCGTTGTCCTGGTGGATCCGCTGCCAGGTGGTGCCGTGGGCGGCGGCGATGGCGCGCAGCGTGTCGCCGGACTTGACCGTGTAGCCGGACTCGGCGCCGTCCCGGTGGTCGTCCGCCCGCTCGGAGGCGCCCCGCGGCAGCGACCCGGACTGCTTCTGGGACTGCTCCTGCGACTGGCTCCGGTACTGGTTCCGCGGCTGAGGCTGCGAGCGGTCGCGCGACTCGGAGTACGTCCGCCCGGCGCCGGGGCCGACGGAGCGGCCGCCGCCCGGGTCCACCTCGGCCGCGGGCCCGTCGGCGGTGAGGCCGCCCTTCTCGGCGCAGGCCCAGGCGCGCGGCCCCTGCATGGCCAGCAGCCGCTCGGCCACGGCGATCTGCTGCTCCCTGGTGGCCAGATCGGCGCGCGGCGCGTACCGGGTGCCGCCGGCGGCCTCCCAGCTGGACTGGGAGAACTGCAGACCGCCGTAGTAGCCGTTGCCGGTGTTGATGGACCAGTCGCCGCCGGACTCGCACTGGGCCACCCGCTCCCAGGTGTCGACGGAGGCGGCCGAGGCGCCCGGCGCGCCCGCCACCGGAACGGCGATGGCGGCGCCCGCGGCGCCCGTCAGCGCGGCCGCGCGGACGGCTCTGGCGGTGCGGCTGTCGTGCCCCTTGCCGGTGAACAGCATGGACGTCCCTTGTCTCACCGACGCCTGCGAGGTGAGCTGTCGGGTTCGGGCAGTGAGCAAGCCCGGCCGTCCGGGGCGCGGAGCCCCGGGCGACTTCACCCCAAGCCGCCTCGGACCGTGCGGTCCTGGGCGGCGCCTACCTGGTTCCCCCGCTCCTGCCATCGGCGCTGACGCGACGACTGCCCACCGGCCGCCGGCAGGATTCGGCGCTGCGGTCGGTGGCACTCGCGGTGCGAGCGACACGACGGTAAGCACACCGGGGCATACGTCTCAAAGCATGTCAGAAACCCGCGGTTCACCCTTTCTGACGCCCGCACGGATGGAACCCGCAGGTCAGGTGAGGAGCGTTAGGCCGGACAGGAACGACACGCCGCAGTCGCCCGGGAGGGTCATCCCGCAGGGCCGTCCGCGCTCATCCGAGAGTGAGCTCCTGTCCCGGCAGGATCAGGTCCGGATCCTCGCCCACGACGTCCTTGTTGCTCTCGTACAGCCCGCTCCAGCCGCCCGGCACGCCGTGCTCCTGGGCGATCGTCACGAGCGAGTCCCCGGGGCGCACGAGGTAGCCCTCGTCCGTCCCGCGGGTGCCCAGACCGCTCACGGTGCCCGCCAGCGCGGGGCGCTCGGCGCGGGCGGAGCGGTCGGCGGCCTCCCCGGACCGCTCGTCGCCGGCGGCCTCCCGGCCCTCCGGCGCCCGGCTCTCCGCCCCGCGTTCCAGCTCCAGTTCGCGCGGGTCGCGCTCGCCGCGGTGCTTTCCGGTGCCCTCTCCCGCCTCGGCGCGGGCGCCGTCCTTCGCACCGCCGTCCTTCGCGCCCTCGTCCTCGGCGCCGTCCCGTGCAGTGCCGTCCTCCGCGGCGCCGCCCTTCGGGGCCTTCCGCTCGTCCCCGGCGCCGCCCTTCGCGCCGCCGGACCCGTCCTCGTCCTCGCCGGCGGCCGGGGACTCCTCCTCCGCGTCGCCGCCCGGCAGGACGCCGTCCAGGAGGCCCCCGCCGCTCCCGCCGTCCCGCGCGTCCTCCTCCGGCAGGAGGTTGCCCGGGTCGATGGCCGGGGCCTCGCCGGTGGTGTCGTGGCGCAGCCCGGCATTGACGCCGCAGGAGGGCCAGGCCTCCGGCCCCTGGTCGGCGAGGATCTTCTCGGCCACCGCGACCTGCTGGCTGCGGCTGGCGAGGTCGGGGCGCTCGGCGTACGACGTGCCGCCGTACTGCTCCCAGATCTCCTGGGTGAGCTGGAGGCCTCCGTAGTAGCCGTTGCCGGTGTCGGCGCTCCACAGGCCGCCGCTCTCGCACTGCGCGACCCGGTCCCAGGTGTCGAGGTCTGCCGCCTGCGCGCCCGCCGCCCCGAGCAGGGGGATGGCGAATCCCGCGCCGGTCACTCCTGCCGTGACGAAGATGGCGGGAGCCTGGCGGGGGCGGCGGTGTCTACCGTTCCCGGAAAGCATGTGTGGAGCCTCTCGTGCGTGGACAGATGACAAGGTCGAGCGGTTGACGGCTGAACGTAGCGTCACCGGGCCGATCATCACAAGTCAGTGTCTCGCAGATCACGCACTGATCACGCACATGACTGTGCGTCACCCGCGCACCGGGTCGAACTCCACCGGCAGTTCGCGCAGTCCGCGCATGATGAGGCCGCCCCGCCAGCGCAAATCGGCAGGTTCCGCCGCGAGCCGCAGGTCGGGGAGGCGTCCCAGCAGGGCCGTGAGGGCGATCCGCCCCTCCAGCCGCGCCAGCGGCGCCCCCAGGCAGTAGTGGATGCCGTGTCCGTATCCGAGGTGAGGATTGTCACCGCGCGTGAGGTCCAGGGTGTCCGGGTCGGCGAACCGCGACGGGTCGCGGTCGGCGGCGGCCAGCACCACCAGCACCGGATCGCCGGTGGCGATCCGCTGTCCGCCGATCTCCATCGGCTCGGTGGCGAACCGCCAGGTCGCCAGCTCCACCGGCCCGTCGTAGCGCAGCAGTTCCTCCACCGCCGTCTGCAGCAGTGCGGTGTCGCCCGCCGCCGACGCCTCCTGGAACAGCCGCCGCTGCCCCGGGTGGCGCAGCAGCGCGTAGGTGCCGTTGCCGATGAGGTTGACGGTGGTCTCGAAACCGGCGAACAGCAGGATGAACGCCATCGCCGCGGCCTCGTTCTCCGTCAGGTGCTCGCCGTGGTCGCTCGCCCGGATCAGGCCGGAGATCAGGTCCTCGCCCAGGTCGCCGCGCTTGCGGTGGATCAGGTCGGCCAGGTACGCGCGCATCCGCTTCACCGCCCGGCCCACCCCGCCGCGCGGGCCGCCGCCGTGACGCAGCATCATGCCCGCCCAGTCGCGGAAGTCGTCCTGGTCCTCGGCCGGGACGCCGAGCATGTCGCAGATGGCGTGGATCGGCAGCGGGAACGCGAACTCGTGGATGAGGTCGGCGCTGCCGCGCGCCGCGAAGCCGTCGATGAGCCGGTCGGCCAGCTCCCGTACGCGCGGCTCGAAGGCCGCCACCCGGCGCGGGGTGAACGCCTTGGACACCAGCCGCCGCAGCCGGGTGTGGTCCGGCGGGTCGATGTTGAGCAGGTGCGTCATCAGGTTGGCGCTGCGCTCGCCCGGGATCCCCACCTTCCCCTTGCCGTGCGCGGCCTCGCTGTGGTGGACGGGGTTCTTGCTCAGCCGCGGGTCGGCCAGCGTCTCGCGCGCGTCCTCGTACCGCGTCACCAGCCACGCCTCCACCCCGCTGGGCAGCACGGTGCGGTGCACGGGCGCGTGCTCGCGCAGCCAGGCGTACGCGGGGTAGGGGTCGGTGGCGAACTCGTGCGAGAACAGGGCGGGTGGGTGAGGAGCGGCAGGAGCGGGCGGGTGAGGAGCGGCAGGAGCGGGCGGTACGGCGGGCGGGGGCGGGGGGCGGTCGGCGCCGGCGTTCTCGTGGTCCACGCCTCCGACGCTAACGCGGCCCCCGTACGCCCGGCGGAGCGGCCCGTACGCCCGCCGCCTCACCGGACGCGGCGGCCCTCCCCCGGCAGCGTCAGCGCGACCAGCAGCAGACAGCACCCCAGGACCACCGCACCGGTGCGGAAGGCCAGGGCGTAACCGGGGGCGAGGGCGTCCGGGGCGTCGCCGGTGATCCGGGAGGCCGCGACGGTGGAGAGCACCGCCAGCCCCAGGGAACCGCCCATGGTGCGGGAGGTGTTCACCATCGCCGAGACCACGCCCGCGTCCCGGTGCGGGGCGCCCGAGGTGGCCAGGGAGGCCAGCGGGGTGGCCAGCAGCCCGGTGCCGAGCATCGTCGTCACCCCCGGCCCCATCACCGTGGCCGCGTAGCCGCCGTCGGCGGCCATGACCGAGCTGAACCACAGGAAGCCGCACGCCGCCAGCGCCACGCCCGTCAGCGCGGTGTTGCGGGCCCCGATCCGGTGCATCAGCCGGGGCGCGAGCTTGGACCCGGCCACGACGCTGAGCGAGTGCGGCAGGAACCCCAGGCCCGCCTGGAGGGGCGTGTAGAGCAGCACGTTCTGCATGTACAGCGACATGAAGTACCAGGAGGAGACCAGCGCCGCGCCGCACACGAACATCGCGGCGTTGGCGGCCGACACCGACGGCAGCCGGAACAGGCGCAGCGGCATCAGCGGCGCCCCGGCCCGGGACTCCACCGCGACGAACACCCCCAGCAGCGCCAGGCCGCCCAGCAGGGGCACGAGCGTGACCGGCTCGGCCCAGCCGGCCGCCTCCGTCTGCACGATGCCGTAAGCCACCGCGCCGAGACCGCCGGTGACCAGCACCGCGCCGGGCACGTCGAGGCGGCGGGCGCCTCCGGCCGGATGGTCCGCCGACAGCCGGAGCGCGACCGCGAGCAGCACGAGCACGCCGATGGGCACGTTGACCAGCAGTACCCAGCGCCAGGACAGCGCCTCGGTGAGCACACCTCCGACGAACCCGCCCGCCGCGCCGCCCCCGGCGCCCACCGCCGTCCAGGTGCCGATGGCCCGGGCGCGGGCCGGCCCCTCCGGGACGGAGGTGGTGAGCAGGGTCAGGGTGGACGGGGCGAGCACGGCGGCCCCCGTCCCCTGCACGGCCCGCGCGGCCAGCAGTTGCCAGGGCTCCTGGGCGAGGCCGCCGGCGAGGCTGGCGGCGGTGAACAGGCCGAGCCCGGCAAGGAAGACGCGCTTGCGCCCGAAGAGGTCGCCGGCCCGTCCGCCGAGCAGCATGAACCCCGCGAAGGTCAGCGTGTAGGTGTTGACCACCCACTGGAGCTGCTCGGCGTCCATCCGCAGCCCGGTGCGCATGGACGGCAGCGCCACGTTGACGACCGAGACGTCGAGCACGACGAGGAACTGCCCCGCGCACGCGGCGAGCACGACCAGCCACGGCGCCCGGGCCGGGCCCGGTACGGGTGTCCCCTGGGTTTCCCCGGCCTCGGCCGGACGCTTGACCATGGCACCCATGCTAAGGAGCCGCCACCGGCCGCCCCGCCCGGCCCGGCGGCCCCGGCTCCGGTCCCGGTTCCTTCGGTACGGGCCCGGCGGGCCGCTCACCGCGGCGACCGGAGCGCGGCGCCGGGGTCCGGGGTGACGACGGGGGCCGGGGTGGCGACGAGGTCGCCGACCGGCACGCAGTCGCCCGCCAGGCGGATCTCGGCCGGCCCGCACTCCACCGCCGTCCCCGTCGGAAGGGGCGCGGGGACCGGCGGGACACCGGTCGGGAGCGGCGGCCGCGGGTGCGGCAGGTACGGCGAGGGGGGCGGGGAGAGGGGGTTGACCGGTGTGCCGGGGCCGGCGGGCCGCTGCGTCGCGTCGTCGCCGGTGACCAGGTTCCAGGTGAACACCGCCGTGACCGCCACCGCGGCGGCCAGGCCCGCCGCCCTGCCGTTCCGCCTGCCGGGCTCGCCGGCGCAGGCGCTCGAGACCCTTGTGGGCCAGGGGCTCACGGGCGCCGGACGGGCCGGGTGGAGCCTGGGGTGGGCGGCCCCCAGCGCCC
>NZ_JBKJFM010000080.1:0-26813 GCF_046614825.1 Streptomyces nanhaiensis | reverse complement strand
CGCCGGACGGGCGGGGCGGCGGCGGGAAGGGGACCTGAGACACTGGGGGGCGATGGACGCCGTAAGTGAGCCCTCCGCCCCTCGCGCGGCAGCGCGGCCCCGCCCCGGCCCGCACCGGGTCGGGGCCGAGATCGACCTGGCCGCGCTGCGCGCCAACGTCCGCGCCCTGCGCGAGCGCGCGGCCGGGGCCGAGCTGATGGCCGTGGTCAAGGCCGACGCGTACGGCCACGGCATGGCCCCCTGCGCACGCGCCGCACGGCAGGCGGGCGCGGGCTGGCTGGGTACGGCCACCCCCGAGGAGGCGCTGGCGCTGCGCGCCGCCGGGGACCGGGGCCGGCTGTTGTGCTGGCTGTGGACGCCCGGCGGGCCCTGGCGCGAGGCGATCGAGGCGGACGTCGACGTGTCGGCGAGCGGCCCGTGGGCGCTGCGGGAGATCACCGCCGCCGCCCGCGCCTGCGGCCGTACCGCCCGCGTCCATCTGAAGATCGACACCGGGCTGGGCCGGAACGGCTGCGGGCCCGCCGACTGGGAGGCGCTGACCGCCGCGGCCCGCGCCGCCGAGGCCGAGGGCACGGTGCGGGTCGCCGGGGTGTGGTCGCACTTCGCCTGCGCCGACGAGCCCGGCCACCCCTCCATCGCCGCCCAGCTCACCGTCTTCCGGGAGGCCCTGGCCACCGCGGCCCGCGCCGGGCTCGACCCGGAGGTGCGGCACATCGCCAACTCGCCCGCGACCCTCACCCTCCCCGAGGCGCACTTCGACCTGGTGCGCACCGGCGTGTCGGTCTACGGGCTCTCGCCCTCGCCCGAGGTCGGAGTGCCGGCGGACTTCGGACTGCGGCCGGTGATGACCCTGCGCGCCCGTCTCGCCCTGGTCAAGCGGGTGCCCGCCGGGCACGGGGTGAGCTACGGCCACCACTACACCACCCCCGGCGAGACGACCCTGGCCCTGGTCCCGGCCGGCTACGCCGACGGCGTCCCCCGGCATGCCTCGGGGAGCGGGCCGGTGCTGGTGGCGGGCAAGTGGCGGACGGTCGCCGGCCGGGTGGCCATGGACCAGTTCGTGGTGGACCTGGGCGGTGACGCGGCCGCGGAGGGCGACGAGGCGGTCCTGTTCGGGCCGGGCGACGCGGGCGAGCCGACGGCCGAGGACTGGGCGCGCGCGGTGGGCACCATCGGGTACGAGGTCGTGACCCGGATCGGCGCCCGGGTGCCGCGCGTCCACCTGAACGCGGAAGCATGACGCAGGCATGACGGACGCAGGGGGCAGGGGGTGGGCGCGCCGCGCCGGAGTGGCCGGCGCGGTGCTGGGACTGACCGCGGCCACGGTGGCCGCGGGAGTGGCCGTCGAGCGGCTGACCGTGCACCGGGCGGTGCGCCGCAGGGCGCGCCTGGCCCTGGACGCGACCGGTCCGTACGGCTCGCTGCGCGGCACCCCCGGCCGGGCCGTGGCCGACGACGGCACCGAGCTGTACTACGAGACCGACGAACCGGAGGGCGGAATACCCGAGGGCGCGCCCACGGTCGTCTTCAGCCACGGCTACTGCCTCGCCCAGGACGTCTGGCACTTCCAGCGCGCCGCCCTGCGCGGCACCGAGCCCACCGCGCCCCCCACCCCCGCCCTGCGCGCCGTCTACTGGGACCAGCGCGGCCACGGCCGCTCCGGGCGCGGACGGGCGGGCGAGACGGTCACCATCGACCGGCTCGGACGCGATCTGAAGGCGGTGCTCGACGCCGCCGTCCCCGCCGGACCGGTCGTCCTCGTCGGCCACTCGATGGGCGGGATGACGATGATGGCGCTCGCCCACCACCACCCCGGGTACGTCGCCGAGCGCGTCGCCGCGGTGGCCCTGCTGGGCACCTCGGCGGGCAACCTCACGGAGGTGACCTACGGGCTGCCCGCCGCCGGGGCCCGGGCGCTGCGGCGGATGGCGCCGGGGGTGCTCAGGACGCTGGCCGCGCGGGCCGATCTGGTGGAGCGGGGGCGGCGGGCGACCGCCGACCTCTTCACGGGACTGGTCAAGCGGTACTCGTTCGGCGCCCGCGACGTCGACCCGGGGGTGGCGCGCTTCGCGGAGCGGCTGATCGAGTCGGTACCGGTCGACGTCGTCGCCGACTTCTACCCCGCCTTCGCCGAGCACGACAAGACGGCCGCGCTGGCCGCCTTCGAGGAGGACCGGCCCGCGCTGATCCTCACCGGCGACCGCGATCTGCTCACCCCGCGCGAGCACAGCGAGGCGATGGCCGGGGCGCTGCCGCACGCGGACCTGGTGGTCGTGGAGGGGGCGGGGCACCTGGTGATGCTGGAGCACCCCGAGGCGGTCAACGACCGCCTGGCCGAGCTGCTGACGCGTACCATCCACACACATGGACACACCGCACCACCGGGCCGCGGGGGCCGCCCCCGGGGCCGTTCCGGAGAGCCGGCAGAACCCCCCGAGCCCTCGGGAGACCCGGAGCCCTCAGGAGACCCGGAGCCCCCGGGAGACCGGCGCTCCCCACAACTCCGGGCGGACCGCGAGGATCCGCGTCGCGACCCCTGACCGGATGCGGGAGCTGGGCCGGCGTCTGGCCCGGCTGCTGCTGCCCGGCGACCTCGTCCTGCTCACCGGCGAGCTGGGCGCGGGCAAGACCACCCTCACCCGCGGGCTGGGCGAGGGTCTGGACGTGCGCGGCGCGGTCACCTCGCCCACCTTCGTCATCGCCCGGGTCCACCCTTCGCTGGGCGACGGGCCCCCGCTGGTGCACGTGGACGCCTACCGGCTCGGCGGCGGCCTGGAGGAGATGGAGGATCTGGACCTCGACGCCTCGCTGCCGGAGTCGGTGGTGGTCGTGGAGTGGGGCGAGGGGAAGGTCGAGGAGCTCTCGGAGGACCGGCTGCACGTGGTCATCGAGCGCTCGGTGGGGTCGGAGGCGGCCGGCGGCGCCGGGAGCGGAGCGGGGGACGGCTCCGGGGAGGACGCGCGGACGGTGACGGTGACCGGCGTCGGCGGGCGCTGGGCGGGCCAGGACCTGTCCGTCCTCGCGGAGCCGGCGGAGAACGGGTAGGAGCCGGAGCCCGCACAACCGCACCCCGCACCCCGCACGGCACGCGGCGCGTACCGGGCCGGGACCCGTGTTCCGACACCGCGTCGGCAAGATGTTGCGCGCGGTGCCCCCGGCGTGTTCACATGGAGGCCGGAGAGGGTGGTTAGGCACGCCTTACCACTCCCGCCCCATGAGCCACGGGAGGACCCATGGAGGCCGAGGAACGAGAGCCCGGGACGACCGCCGAGGAAGCGCGCGCCGGTGCGTCCGGGCGCCCGCCGGGTGCCGGAGCGGTGCCGATGCGCGATCTGCTGGCCTCGTGCGCCGCGGCCGACGCGGTTTCCACACCGCCGGCCCCCGAGCGCCGTACCGCTCCCGAAGGGCGCCCGGACGACGAGGGCCCCCGGGCCGCCGAGGCGGCCTGAGGGCCCGTACGGGTGGCAGAGGGCTACGCGTGCCCCTTCCGCTCCCCCTGCCGCGGGCCGACACGTCGCGCCCAGGCCGGCAGCAGGAACCAGGCGCCCACGAACCACATGAACAGCGCGCCGACTATCCACCAGGCCAGGCCGTCGTGCAGCACCACACGCAGGATCAGCAGCAGGGCGCAGGTGACCGTGCACAGCAGCAGGATCAGCCCGGTGACGGTGAGGCGTGAGGCCCACTCCACCGTCTGGGGCTTCATCCGGTGCCCGGTGACGAAGCGGTGCAGTGCCACCGGGGCGATCAGGGTGCCGGTCGCGGCCGAGCCGAGGACGACGGTGACGACGTAGATGTTGCGGTCCACCGCCCCCAGATCGGTGAACCGCTCGGTGAAGGCGACGCTCAGCAGGAAGCCGAGCAGGATCTGAATGCCCATCTGGGCGACCCTGACCTCCTGCAGGAGTTCCGTCCACCGCCGGTCGGCCCGCTCCTTCTCGGTCTCCCGGTGCTCCTCCCGGGCCACCTGGCCGCCGCCGTCCCTGTCCGGTGCCATGTCCGTTCCCAGCGCCATCCCGCCGCCCCCTTCTCCGCCGGCTTTCCCCGGTTCCTGTCCGCTTGTTCACCATCTGTTCGAAAGCGGGGAGGGCAAACGTGGGCGGGGCTTCGGCGGGCCGGAGCCGGGGCACCCGGGACAGGGGGATTCGGGCTCGGGGCCCGGGGGCCATGGGCTCGGGGCCCGGGATTCAGGGCCCGGGATTCAGGGCTCGGGGCTCAGGGAACGACGACGACCTTCGTGCCCGCCGTGGCGAACCGCCACATCGCCTCGCCGTCCGCGGCCCTGGAGCGGATGCCGCCCGTGCCCTCCTTCGGCGGTCCCTCGGGCAGCGAGTCGTCCACGGCGGCGCTGAAGCCCACCACGACCCCCTCCACCTGAGTGAACAGCACCACATGGGCGACGGGCACCCCGTCGGAACCGGTGACGCGCTCGGTACGGCCGCCCTCGCTCACGGTGTACTCGCCCGGCAGCGGGTCCACCGCACCGGGGACGACGCGGTACGTCCGGGTGACCTGCTCGTTCGCGCCCACCAGCCAGACCCGGTCGCCGCGCAGGGAGTACACGACGCGCTCGCCGGCACCGGAGTCGGCCGGCAGCGCGGCCTCCTCCCGGTCTCCGGCCTTCTCGCGGTCCTCGCGGCCCTTCTCCGCGGCGCCGGGGGACGGGGAGGCCGACGCGGCGGCCCCGCGGTCGTCGGCGGGTCCGCGCCGGTCCTGGGCGGCGGACGCCTGGTAGGCCAGGAAGCCGACGGCGGCCAGTGCCGCCGCGGTCAGCCCGGCCACGAACGTACCCGCGCTGTTCCGTGCCACCGTCTCGCCCGCCTCCGGTACTCGCCGCTTTCCCCGCCGGTCCTCGGAGCCCTGGAAGACCGGTGTGATCGTAAGCCCGACGGTAGCAGTCGGTAGTGGACGCCGTGCCGCGGGCGGGCACCGGCGGTCCGCGGCGCGCCGTAGGCTGAGAGCGTGCTCCTGCTCGCTCTGGATACCGCAACCCCCGCCGTCACCGTCGCCCTGCACGACGGGACGAGGACCCTCGCAGCCGCCGACGAGGTGGACGCCCGCCGCCACGGCGAACTGCTGCTCCCGGCCGTCGACCGCGTCCTGGCCGAGGCGGGCGCCTCGCTCGGCGACGTGACCGGCATCGTCGTCGGCGTCGGCCCCGGCCCGTACACCGGCCTGCGGGTCGGCCTGATGACGGCGACGACCCTCGGAGCCGCCCGCGGCATCCCCGTCCACGGCCTGTGCACGCTGGACGGCATCGCCCACGCCGCCGGGGCGGCCGGAGCGGAGGGCCCCTTCGTCGTCGCCACCGACGCCCGCCGCAAGGAGGTGTACTGGGCGCGCTACGCCGACGCCCGCACCCGCCTCGGGGAACCGGCCGTGGACCGCCCGGCCGACATCGCCGAGCTGGTCGCCGGCGTTCCCGCGGCGGGCATGGGGGCCCGGCTGTACCCGGACACCTTCACCGGCGTACGCGACGACCTGCCCGAGCACGTCTCGGCGGCCGCGCTGGCGGCGCTTGCCGCCGAGCGCCTGGCGGCCGGCTCCGCCGGGGAGGCCGGGGGCTTCCTGCCGCCGCTTCCGCTCTACCTGCGGCGCCCGGACGCTAGGGTGCCCGCCAACTACAAGGTGGTCACACCCCGGTGACCGCCCCCGCCGAGCAGCCCGCCGAGCAGGCCCGCGAGCAGGTGGCCCTGCGCGAGATGCGCTGGTGGGACATCGAACCGGTGCTGGAGCTGGAACGGGAGCTGTTCCCGTACGACGCCTGGTCGCCCGCCCTGTTCTGGTCCGAACTCGCCCGCGCGCGCGGCCCGCACGCCACCCGCCGCTACCTCGTCGCCGAGAACGGCGAGGGCCGGGTCGTCGGCTACGGCGGACTCGCCGCCGCGGGCGGCACCGGGGACGTCCAGACCATCGCCGCCGCCCGCGACCACTGGGGCACCGGACTGGGCGCCCGGCTGCTCACCGCGCTGCTCACCGCCGCGACCGACTTCGAGTGCCGCGAGGTCATGCTGGAGGTCCGGGTGGACAACGACCGCGCCCGGCGCCTGTACGAGCGCTTCGGCTTCGAGGCCGTCGGCCTGCGCCGCGGCTACTACCAGCCCGGGAACGCGGACGCCCTCGTGATGCGCCGCCCGGCCGACCCCGCGCCGGACCCGGCACCCCACCCCGCACATGACCCCGCGACGGATCCCGCACCGGAACACCAAGGAACGACGACCCATGGCTGACGAACCCCTGGTCCTCGGCATCGAGACCTCCTGCGACGAGACCGGCGTGGGCATCGTGCGCGGGCACACGCTGCTCGCCGACGCGGTGGCCTCCAGCGTGGACGAGCACGCCCGGTACGGCGGGGTGGTGCCCGAGGTCGCCAGCCGCGCCCATCTGGAGGCGATGGTCCCCACCATCGAGCGCGCCCTGAAGGACGCCGGCGTCGCCGCGAGCGACCTGGACGGCATCGCCGTCACCGCCGGTCCCGGCCTGGCCGGCGCGCTGCTGGTGGGCGTCTCCGCGGCCAAGGCGTACGCGTACGCGCTGGGCAAGCCGCTGTACGGCGTCAACCACCTCGCCTCGCACATCTGCGTCGACCAGCTCGAACACGGCGCGCTGCCCGAGCCGACCATGGCGCTGCTGGTCTCCGGCGGCCACTCCTCGCTGCTGCTGTCGTCCGACATCACCTCCGACGTACGCCCGCTGGGCGCCACCATCGACGACGCGGCGGGCGAGGCGTTCGACAAGGTCGCCCGGGTGCTGAACCTCGGCTTCCCCGGCGGACCGGTCATCGACCGCTACGCCCGTGAGGGCGATCCGGAAGCCATCGCCTTCCCGCGCGGGCTGACCGGCCCGCGCGACGCGCCCTACGACTTCTCCTTCTCCGGCCTGAAGACCGCCGTCGCCCGCTGGATCGAGGCGAGGCGGAACGCGGGCGAGGAGGTGCCGGTCGCCGACGTCGCCGCGTCCTTCCAGGAGGCGGTCGTCGACGTGCTGACCCGCAAGGCCGTACGCGCCTGCCGGGACGAGGGTGTGGACCACCTGATGATCGGCGGCGGCGTCGCGGCCAACTCGCGGCTGCGCGCGATGGCCGAGGCGCGCTGCGAGGCGGCCGGGATCACCCTGCGGGTGCCGCGCCCGAAGCTGTGCACCGACAACGGCGCGATGGTCGCGGCCCTGGGCGCCGAGATGGTCTCCCGCGACCGGGCGCCCTCCGACTGGGACCTGTCGGCCGACTCCTCCCTGCCGGTCACCGAACCGCACGTACCGGGCGCCTCGCACACGCACGGCCACACGCACGGCCACGCGCACGACCATGTGCACGAGACGAGCGCGGAGAACCTCTACTCATGACCGTCGCGCTGATGTGGGAGGCCCGCGCGGCGGACGGCCGGGGGGCCGAGCTGCTGGAGTGGGTCCGCGCCCAGGCGCTCGGCCCCGCGCCCCTGCGCCGTGAGACGTTCACCGCCCCGGCCGACCGGGTCCTGGTCATCACCTGGTGGGACGCCCCGTACGACGCCGAGGTCCCGGAACTGCCCTCTCCGCCCGAGGAGTTGCTCCACCGCCCGGTCCACCGCTGGCGCTTCGAGAGCGCGGACGCGGACGGAGGCGCCCGGTGAGGGCTGACCCGCCCCCCGGCACCCGGCGGCGGACCGGGCGCGACCTCGGCGACTGCGCGCGGATGCTGCGGGAGGTCCACGAGCGCGACGGTTATCCGCTCAACTGGCCCGGCCACCGGGAGACATGGCTCACGCCGCCGTCGCTCGTCGCCTCGTGGGCCGCGGAACTCGACGGCCGCGTCGCCGGCCACACCGGTCTGTCCCGGAGCGGCCCGGGAGACGCGGCGCCCGGGCTGTGGAGCGCCCGTACGGGAGTGGGCGCCGATGCCGCCGCCGTGGTCAACAGGCTGTTCGTCGCCCCGTGGGCCCGCGGCCACGGGATCGGCGCGCTGCTGATCGCGCGGGCCGCCGCGGAGGCACGGGAGCGCCGTCTGCATCCGGTGCTCGACGTGGCGGCTTCCGACACCGCGGCGGCGGCTCTGTACGAGCGGCTCGGCCGGCGGCTGCCGGCGACGGTCGAACAGCGGTGGGGGCCGGAGCGGAAGGTGGCCGTCCGCTGCTGCGCGGCGGCCGCCTGACGGCGGCGCCACCACCCGCACCGGAGCCCCGGGAACGCGTGACCGTCACCCGTACGGGTGCTTCTCTCAGCGGACCGGGTGGCCCAGGAGCATCGCCGGGGCGCCCGCGACGCGGGTGAGGAAGACCGTGGCCGCGTTCGGGCCGGACGGCTTCACCTTCCGGCGCAGCTCCTCCGGTTCGACCGCCGAGCCGCGCTTCTTGACCGTCAGCGTCCCGACACCGCGCTCGCGCAGCAGCGCCTTCAGCCGCTTGAGGTTGAAGGGGAGGGTGTCGGTGATCTCGTACGCGGCCGCGTACGGCGTCGGGCGGTGCTCGTCGGAGGTGACGTAGGCGATGGTCGGGTCGATCAGGCGCCCGCCGACCAGCTCGGCCACCTCCGCGACCAGGTGCGCGCGGATCACCGCGCCGTCCGGCTCGTACAGGTAGCGGCCGACGGGGCCGGAGGGGGGATCCGGCAGGCCTGCGGAGTCCAGGGTTCGGGGGCCGGGCAGCAGGGTGGCGCGCACCCGGGACGCCCCGCGCGAGGCGGCGCCGAACCACAGCACGGCCTCCTTCACGTCCCCGCCGTCGGAGATCCACTCGGCCGCCGCGCCCTCCGGCACCGCCTCGTGCGGAATGCCGGGGGCCACCTTCAGCGCGGCGAGCGGGGCGCGCCGGGCGGCCTCCACCGCCCAGGACAGCGGCGGCGAGTACGCCTCGGGGTCGAAGATCCGGCCGCGTCCGCCGCGGCGGGCCGGATCGGCGAAGACGGCGTCGAAGCCGGACGTGTCCACCTCCGTCACGTCCGCGCAGCGCACCTCGATCAGGTCGGACAGGCCCAGCGCCCCGGCGTTGGCCCGGGCGACGGCGCAGGTCAGCGGGGAGCGGTCGACGGCCAGGACCTCGATCCCGGCGCGGGCGAGCGCGATGGCGTCGCCGCCGTTGCCGCAGCACAGGTCGGCCAGCCGCCGCGCCCCGAGGCCGGCGAAGCGCCCGGCGCGGTACGCGGCCACACTGGCGCGGGTGGCCTGCTCCACGCCGTCGGGGGTGAAGTACATCCGCGCCGCGTCCCCGGCCCCGAACTTCGCCACCGCCCGCTGCCGCAGCCGGGCCTGGGCGATGGCCGCCGAGACCAGTTCGGCCGGGTGGTCGCGGCGCAGCCTGGTGGCGACGGCCAGCTCCCGCCCGGGGTCGTAGGACCGCAGCTCCGCCAGCAGGGCCTGCCCCTCGTCGGTCAGCAGGCGGTGGAAGACGGAGACGGGGTCGCCGACGGCCGGGTTGGTGCTCACCGGCCCGTCACCGCGGTGCGCGGTACAACGTGGTCAGGTCGATGTCCATGGGGAAGGGCACCGGGAGGACGAGCTTGTCGCGGTGAATCCCGGTGGGGACGTATGTGCCGGTGGTGTCGTCAAGCTCGTAGACGTGCACGACTGGCTTGCGGTCTTCCTTCTCCACTCGCCAGAAGTGGCGGATACCGGCATGGGCGTACTTCAGCGGTTTGGTCTCGCGGTCCCGCACGGCCGACTCCTCGGAGACGATCTCGACGACGAGCACGACCTCCTCGGGGAGGTACGCGGTGCGTTCGTCATGTGGCGGACCGCTGACGACGAGGATGTCGGGCTCCGGGCGTTGGCGCTTCCCCAGCCGGATCGTCATCTCGAACTCGACCCACAGGTCGTGGGGGGCCGCGAGTTCTATGGCGTTGGACAGCCGCCGCATCACCTGGCCGTGGAACGAGGTCTGCGGGGACACCATCACGAGGGCTCCGTCGATCAGCTCGAAGCGCGGGGCGTCCGGCGGCAGCCGGTCCAGGTCGTCGGCGGTCCAGCCGCCGGGCGGCGGGTGGAACCAGTCGGGCAGGGGCTCTGCGGTCATCGGCGGTACTCCTTGACGGGCGGGCACCTGTGACGCGGTACGGGGTCAGCGTACCGGCGCACCGGCGCGCAACGCGCCGTGCGCTGGCACTCCGGTTGACTGAGTGCTAACGCCGTCATAGTCTCGGCATTGGCACTCCCCCATGGAGAGTGCCAACTCAAGCGACGGGCAGATCCGGCACCCGCGACGACGGATCTACCAGGTCGCCACCCCAGACATCCAAACCCCGCCGAGATCTCCGAAGGGGGAGGTCGGATCGTGACGACCGCCACCAGCTCCAAGGTTGCCATCAAGCCGCTCGAGGACCGCATCGTGGTCCAGCCGCTCGACGCCGAGCAGACCACGGCTTCCGGCCTGGTCATCCCGGACACCGCGAAGGAGAAGCCCCAGGAGGGCACCGTCCTCGCCGTCGGTCCGGGCCGCTTCGAGGACGGCAACCGCCTGCCGCTCGACGTGAAGGTCGGCGACATCGTGCTGTACAGCAAGTACGGCGGCACCGAGGTGAAGTACAACAACGAGGAGTACCTCGTCCTCTCGGCGCGCGACGTTCTCGCGATCATCGAGAAGTAAGCACCGCGAAGACTGCCTGTGATCCGCGCCCTGGTACCCGCGTCCGAGACGTCCGGGGCCGGGGCGCGGTTCCTTTGACGAGGATTCCGAGAGGACCCAAGCAACCATGGCGAAGATCCTGAAGTTCGACGAGGACGCCCGTCGCGCCCTCGAGCGCGGTGTCAACAAGCTCGCCGACACCGTGAAGGTGACGATCGGCCCCAAGGGCCGCAACGTCGTCATCGACAAGAAGTTCGGCGCCCCGACCATCACCAACGACGGTGTCACCATCGCCCGCGAGGTCGAGGTCGAGGACCCGTACGAGAACCTGGGCGCCCAGCTCGTCAAGGAGGTGGCGACCAAGACCAACGACATCGCGGGCGACGGCACCACCACCGCCACCGTGCTGGCCCAGGCGCTGGTCCGCGAGGGCCTGCGCAACGTCGCCGCCGGCGCCTCCCCGGCCGCCCTGAAGAAGGGCATCGACGCCGCGGTCAAGGCCGTCTCCGACGACCTGCTGGCCACCGCCCGCCCGATCGACGAGAAGTCCGACATCGCCGCCGTGGCCGCGCTGTCCGCCCAGGACAAGCAGGTCGGCGAGCTGATCGCCGAGGCGATGGACAAGGTCGGCAAGGACGGCGTCATCACCGTCGAGGAGTCCAACACCTTCGGTCTGGAGCTGGACTTCACCGAGGGCATGGCCTTCGACAAGGGCTACCTGTCGCCCTACATGGTCACCGACCAGGAGCGCATGGAGGCCGTCCTCGACGACCCCTACATCCTGATCCACCAGGGCAAGATCTCCGCCATCGCGGACCTGCTGCCCCTGCTGGAGAAGATCATCCAGACCAACAGCTCCAAGCCGCTGCTGATCATCGCCGAGGACGTCGAGGGCGAGGCCCTGTCGACCCTGGTGGTCAACAAGATCCGCGGCACCTTCAACGCGGTGGCCGTCAAGGCCCCGGGCTTCGGCGACCGCCGCAAGGCGATGCTCGGCGACATGGCGACGCTGACCGGCGCCACCGTCATCGCCGAGGAGGTCGGCCTCAAGCTCGACCAGGCCGGTCTGGACGTGCTGGGCACCGCCCGCCGCGTGACCGTCACCAAGGACGACACCACCATCGTCGACGGCGGCGGCAAGGCCGAGGACGTGCAGGGCCGCGTCGCGCAGATCAAGGCCGAGATCGAGACCACCGACTCCGACTGGGACCGCGAGAAGCTCCAGGAGCGCCTCGCGAAGCTGGCCGGCGGTGTGTGCGTGATCCGCGTGGGCGCGGCCACCGAGGTCGAGCTCAAGGAGAAGAAGCACCGTCTGGAGGACGCCATCTCCGCGACCCGCGCCGCGGTCGAGGAGGGCATCGTCTCCGGCGGCGGCTCCGCGCTGGTCCACGCCTCCAAGGTGCTGGAGGGCGGCCTGGGCAAGGACGGCGACGAGGCCACCGGTGTCGCGGTCGTCCGCCGGTCCCTGGTCGAGCCGATGCGCTGGATCGCCGAGAACGCCGGCCTGGAGGGCTACGTCATCACCTCCAAGGTCGCCGACATGGAGAAGGGCCACGGCTTCAACGCCGCGACCGGCGAGTACGTCGACCTGGTCAAGGCCGGCGTCATCGACCCGGTCAAGGTCACCCGCTCCGCCCTGGAGAACGCCGCCTCCATCGCGTCGCTGCTGCTGACGACCGAGACCCTGGTCGTCGAGAAGCCGGCCGAGGAGGAGCCGGAGGCCGCCGGCCACGGTCACGGCCACGCCCACTGAGGCACGGGCCACCGCGGTACGTCCCGCCGGCACGACGAGGCCCGGCTCCCCACACGGGGGCCGGGCCTCGTCGCGTCCCCGCGCGCAGGCGGGGAGAGGGGAAGGGGGGAGGGGGAACGAGGCGGACGGGACGGACGGGGGCGCCGTAAGAGCGGCGGTGCGTCCGTCACCTCGGGCTGAAGCGCCCGGTGGTGGAGGAGGCGCGCGAGACCAGGCCGCGCGGCGCCAGCCGGGCCAGGCCCAGCAGCGCCTTGTAGCGCGGGTCCGGGACGGACAGCGTCTTGCCCCTGGCCAGGTCGTCCAGGGCCGCGTCCACCACCCGGTCGGCGTTCAGCCACATCCAGCCCGGCACGCTCTCCGCCGACATCCCCGCGCGCCGGTGGAACTCGGTGCGCACGAAACCCGGGCACAGCGCCATCAGCCGCACCCCCGTCGGCCCCAGGTCCCGCGCCGCGCCCTGGGTGAACTGCACGACCCACGCCTTGGACGCGCCGTAGGTGCCGCGCGGCACGAAGGCCGCCACCGAGGCCACGTTGACGATGCCGCCGCGGCCCCGCTCGCGCATGCTCTCCGCGGCGGCCGAGGTCAGCCGCAGCACGGCCTCGCAGTGCACCTTGAGCATGCGCAGCTCGTCCGCCATCGGCACCTCCAGATAGCGGCCCCTGTTGCCGAAACCGGCGTTGTTGACCAGCAGGTCCACCGGGTGCTTCCGGTCGCCGAGCCGCTCCTCGACCGCCTCGATGCCCTCGTCGGTGGCCAGGTCGGCGGTGATTATGGACGCCTCGACGCCGTGCCGGTCGTGCAGTTCGGTGGCGTGCCGCCGCAGCCTCTCGGTGTCCCGGGCGACCAGCACCACGTTGTGCCCGTCGCGTGCCAGCCGCCGGGCGAAGGCGGCGCCGATCCCGGCCGTGGCCCCTGTGATCAGTGCAGTCGTCATACGGGCACGCTATCCGGCCGGGGCCGGCGTGCCGCGTTCCGGATGCGTCAGCAGGCGTACTTCGCGGTGTACTCCAGCGCCTCCTCCAGGGCGGCGGCGGCCAGGGCGTCCCCGGCGTCCAGGACGCGGGGCAGCAGTGACCGCTCGGTGGTCAGGGCACGGAAGAGGAGGGCGACGGTCACCTCGTGGTCCGGCCGGTGCAGGACCTCGATCCGGTCCCCGGCGCGGATCTCGCCGGGCTCGGCCACCCGCAGGTACGCCCCCGGCGCGGCGGCCCGGGTGAACGCCTTCATCCACCCCGCCCCCCGCTCCGTCGGCAGGACGCCCATCTCCCCCAGCCGGCCGGCGAAGGTGCGGCAGGGGGTGCGCGCGCAGGAGACCTCCAGCACCGCGTCCGGCCCGATCCGCCAGCGCTCGCCGATCAGCGCCCCGCTGACGTCGGCGCCGGCGGTGGTGAGGTTCTCGCCGAAGACCCCGTTGGGCAGTTCGCGGCCGAGGACCTCCTCCCAGCCGTCCAGGTCCTCCCGGGCGAAGGCGTACACCGCCTGGTCGTCGCCGCCGTGGAAGAGCGGGTCGCCGATGAGGTCCCCGGCGAGTCCGCTGCCGCCGCCGGAGCCGGGGGCGGCCACGGCGACCGGGCCGTCGGCCGGGCGCTTGTCGATGCCGGTGAGGCCGCCCGGGGCGCTGGTGTAGCCGACGGAGCGCGGACGGGCGAGGTTCACGGAGAGAAGCCGCATGCCGCGCAGACTAGAAGGACGCCCGCGAGGGCGCGAACGGCCCCCGGGGCCCCTCGCCGGGGGCGCTTATGGTGGGGGAGTGATCGAGGCACGCCATCTCCGTGTGCTGCGCGCGGTGGCCCGCACCGGTTCGCTCTCGGCCGCCGCCCGCGCGCTGGGCTTCACACAGCCCGCCGTCAGCCAGCAGATGAAGGCCCTGGAGCAGACCGTGGGCACCCCGCTGCTGGTGCGCGCCGGCCGCGAGACGCGGCTCACCGAGGCCGGCGAGGCGCTGGTCCGGCACGCGGCGGGCATCCTGGCCGGGCTGGCCGCCGCGGAGGAGGAGGTGGCCGCCATCGCCGGACTGCGGGCGGGCCGGGTCCGGCTGGTGTCCTTCCCCAGCGCCAGCTCCGCGATCGTGCCCGCGGCCGTCGCCGCGATGCGCGCGGAGCATCCAGGGGCCCGGGTGTCGCTGGTCGAGGCGCAGCCGCCGCGTTCGGTGGAGGCGCTCCGCGAGGGCGAGTGCGACATCGCCCTCGCCTACCGCTACCCGGACGCCGCCGGGCCGGTGCAGAGCGATCCGGAGTGGGACGACCTGGTGGTGCGGCCGCTGCTGACCGAGCGGCTGGTGGTCCTGGTACCGGAGGACCACCGTCTGGCGCGGGCGGCGGAGGCGGGGGAGGAGGTGGGGCTCGCGGAGCTGGCCCGGGAGCCCTGGATCGCGGGCTGCCCGCGCTGCCGCGGCCATCTGGTGCAGGTGTGCGAGAGCGCGGGCTTCACGCCGCGGATCGACTTCGCCACCGACGACTACCCGGCCGTGGTGGGGCTGGTGGGGGCGGGCCTGGGCGTGGCCGTGCTGCCGGGACTGGCGGTGGAGTCGGTGCGGCCCCGGGGCGTGCGGACGGTGGGCATCAGCCCGGAGGTGCGGCGCGAGGTGGCGGCGCTGACGCTGCCGGACCTCGCCCGGGTGCCTGCGGTCGCCGCCATGCTCGACCGGCTGTCGGACGCGGCCCGCCGCTGACGCGGGCCGCGTCCGGCACCCGGCGCGTCCGGCGTCCGGGGGCGCGGCGGGGCGCCGGGTGAGTGGCCGAAGGACGCGCGGGGAGCGGCCCTACGCACCGGCCGCGCCGACCAGCCTGGTGCGGGCCCGGCCCATGAGCTCCTCGCGCTCGTCCTCGGTCAGCCCGCCCCACACCCCGTACGGCTCACGCACGGTGAGCGCGTGGGCGGCGCACTCCGCCCGGACCGGGCAGCGCATGCACACCTCCTTGGCGGACGCCTCGCGTGCGCTGCGGGCCGCTCCGCGCTCCCCTTCGGGGTGGAAGAACAGCGAGCTGTCGACTCCTCGACAGGCGGCCAGCAGCTGCCAGTCCCACAGATCGGCGTTGGGACCCGGAAGGCGGGAGAAATCTGCCATGGCTTGTCCTCTCGAAGCGAACTGATGCTGGTGAACCAGTCGAGAACAGTCACGACCGTACATCCACGGTATGAGTAGATGTAAATATGCATCTTCGAGATTTTCGGGACATACGCGAGTAATAAAAAGAAAACCCGCCAAACAGGGCAAATGACGACACGGCTGTTGATCTGCGCGGGATACCCCCTCCGTGTCGGCCCCATCACGTAGGGTGTTGAAAGCGGGCGCCGAAGACCGTAACTCTTTCGGGTGACCGTCGTTGAGTGTGCGGAGGCGGTTGACGCAGACAAGTGCCGGACGGATGTCCGGGGCGGTCAACCGCACAGGTGACGATTCGTACCAGCCCTGGAGGCCTAAGGTGATGCGCATGAGCTGCGGAGGGCGATCATGACTTCCGTCCTCGTCTGCGACGACTCCCCGCTTGCCCGAGAGGCGCTGCGCCGCGCGGTCGCGACCGTGCCCGGCGTGGAACGTGTGACGACGGCCGCCAACGGCGAGGAAGTCCTCCGCCGCTGGGGTGCCGACCGATCAGACCTCATCCTCATGGACGTCCGGATGCCCGGCCTGGGCGGCGTCGAGACCGTACGGCGCCTGCTGTCGGCCGACCCCGGTGCCCGCATCATCATGCTGACCGTGGCGGAGGACCTGGACGGCGTCGCGCTCGCCGTCGCCGCCGGCGCCCGCGGCTACCTGCACAAGGACGCCTCGCGCGCCGAACTGCGGGCCACGGTCACCCAGGCGCTGGCCGACCCCACCTGGCGGCTCGCGCCGCGGCGGCTGCGCTCGGCCGAGATGGGCGCCGCGCCGACGCTCACGGCCCGCGAGATCCAGGTGCTGGAGGGCATGAGCCACGGCCGCTCCAACGCCGAGATCGGACGCGAGCTGTTCCTGTCCGAGGACACGGTGAAGACCCATGCGCGACGGCTGTTCAAGAAGCTCGGCGCCTCCGACCGCGCGCACGCCGTGGCGCTCGGATTCCGCTGGGGCCTCGTCCGCTAGCCCCGGCGGGGGCGGCCCCGCCCCCGGTCCGTCCGCCGGTCCGGCGTCCGGCCGGACCGCGGACACCCGACGGCGCCGGAGCGGTGGAGCCGGCCGCGCTCCCCGCCCGCGGCCGGCCGTACGCGCCGTGCGCACCGCACCGCACCGCGCGCCGTACGTGTCCGTGTGCCGTGGGTCCGGAAGGGGCCCCGCGGGCCCCGGAGCACCGGGAGGCGGGGCCTTCCGGAGACGGTCCGGTGCCGTAATCTCCGGTGTGCCGCATCCTGGATGTATGGAGTTCCTCGGGGACGTGACGGCCAGGCGTGAGGGGAGGGCGCGGGACGTGACAGCGAGTGCCCCTGCCCATAACGCTTCAGTGCACAACCACGGACGGGGTGCGGCGGAACGGCCGGGCCGGGTGCACCATGGACCGATGCGTGACGACGAGACGCCATCCCCGGCCGACGGCCGCGGCGAGATCGGTGCCCTCGTCCAGCGTGCGG
This sequence comes from Streptomyces nanhaiensis, assembly GCF_046614825.1. Classification (NCBI taxonomy): domain Bacteria; kingdom Bacillati; phylum Actinomycetota; class Actinomycetes; order Kitasatosporales; family Streptomycetaceae; genus Streptomyces; species Streptomyces nanhaiensis. The sequence continues at coordinate 9,977 of NZ_JBKJFM010000080.1, read as the reverse complement.
TGGAGGGCGACGAGCGCGCCACCCACGACCTCCTCGCCCGCGTCCACCCCCTCGCCCTGCGCTACTGCAGGACCCGGCTGACCCGGCTGCCCGGGGACGCCCGGCACTTCGTGGACGACCTGGCCCAGGAGGTCTGCCTGGCGGTGCTGTGCGCACTGCCGCGCTACCGCGACACCGGCAAGCCCTTCGAGGCGTTCGTGGTCGCCATCGCCCAGCACAAGGTCGCCGACCTCCAGCGGGCCGCCATGCGCGGACCGGGCAGCACGGCGGTTCCCTCGGACGAGATGCCCGAGCGGCCCGACGACTCGCTCGGCCCGGAGGAGCGGGCCCTGCTGAGCAGCGACGCGGAGTGGGCGAGGAAGCTGCTGGCCAACCTCCCCGAGCACCAGCGCGAACTGGTGCTGCTGCGGGTGGCGGTCGGGCTCACCGCCGAGGAGACCGGGCAGATGCTCGGAATGTCCCCGGGGGCCGTACGCGTTGCCCAGCATCGAGCCCTGTCGCGGCTGCGCGCTCTCGCGGAGCAGTGATCCGGGGCCGTTCACGGCCATCCGGCGAGCGGTCCGGCGGCGATCCCGCCGGCGGACCCGCGGGCGGTACGGCGCCCCTTCCGGGCCCGTTAGCATGGACGTCCGCGCCGGGCAAGAGTATTGGGGAAGGTGCCATGGAAGGCGTCATGACGGACAACGTCGGCAGTGCGGGCAGCGCCGGCAGTGCTGACGGGGTTCCCGCGAAGTTCGCCGCACTCGGGCTGACCTACGACGACGTGCTGCTGCTGCCGGGCGAGTCGGACATGGCCCCGCAGGACATCGACACCTCCTCGTATGTCTCGCGCAACGTCAGGGTGAACATCCCGCTGATCTCCGCGGCGATGGACAAGGTCACCGAGGCCCGCATGGCGATCGCCATGGCCCGGCAGGGCGGCGTCGGCGTACTGCACCGCAACCTGTCGATCGAGGACCAGGCCGACCAGGTCGACCAGGTCAAGCGGTCGGAGTCCGGCATGGTCACCGACCCGATCACCATCCGCCCCGACGCCACGCTGCGCGAGGCCGACGAGCTGTGCGGCCGCTTCCGCATCAGCGGTGTGCCGGTCACCGACGCCTCCGGCAAGCTGCTGGGCATCGTCACCAACCGCGACATGGCCTTCGAGACCGACCGCAGCCGCGAGGTCCGCGAGGTGATGACGCCGATGCCGCTGGTCACCGGCAAGGTGGGCATCTCGCGCGCGGACGCCATGGAGCTGCTGCGCCGCCACAAGATCGAGAAGCTGCCGCTGGTCGACGACGAGGGCGTGCTCAAGGGCCTGATCACCGTCAAGGACTTCGTCAAGGCGGAGAAGTACCCCAACGCCGCCAAGGACTCCGAGGGCCGTCTCATCGTCGGCGCGGCGGTCGGCGTGGCCGGCGACGCCTTCGAGCGGGCCCAGGCGCTGATCGAGGCGGGCGCCGACTTCATCGTCGTGGACACCGCGCACGGCCACTCGAAGCTGGTCGGCGAGATGGTCGCCAAGATCAAGTCCAACTCCTCGGTCGACGTGGTCGGCGGCAACGTCGCCACCCGCGACGGGGCCCGGGCGCTGATCGACTCCGGCGCCGACGGCGTCAAGGTCGGTGTCGGACCGGGCTCGATCTGCACCACCCGCGTCGTCGCGGGCATCGGCGTCCCGCAGGTCACCGCGATCTACGAGGCCGCGCTCGCCGCGCGGGAGAGCGGCGTCCCGGTCATCGGCGACGGCGGGCTGCAGTACAGCGGCGACATCGCCAAGGCCCTGGTCGCCGGAGCCGACACCGTGATGCTCGGCAGTCTGCTGGCGGGCTGCGAGGAGTCGCCGGGCGAGCTGCTGTTCATCAACGGCAAGCAGTTCAAGTCCTACCGCGGCATGGGCTCGCTGGGCGCGATGCAGTCGCGCGGCCAGGCCAAGTCCTACTCCAAGGACCGCTACTTCCAGGAGACGGTCGCCGCCGACGACAAGCTCGTCCCCGAGGGCGTCGAGGGCCAGGTCCCCTACCGCGGCCCGCTGGGCGCGGTGGTGCACCAGCTCGTCGGCGGCCTGCGGCAGTCGATGTTCTACGTCGGCGGCCGGACGGTGCCGGAGATGAAGGCCAGGGGCCGCTTCGTGCGCATCACCGCGGCCGGGCTCAAGGAGAGCCACCCGCACGACGTCCAGATGACGACCGAGGCGCCGAACTACTCCCGGCGCTGAGACGGACCGGTGCCCCGGTGCGCGCCCCCGGTGTCCCGCTCGGGGATACTGGGGGCGTAGACCGTAGGAAGGGCACAGCACGTGACTGAGATCGAGATCGGCCGCGGCAAGCGCGGGAGGCGGGCGTACGCCTTCGACGACATCGCGGTGGTGCCCAGCCGCCGCACGCGGGACCCGAAGGAGGTCTCGATCGCCTGGCAGATCGACGCCTACCGCTTCGAGCTGCCGTTCCTGGCCGCCCCGATGGACTCGGTCGTCTCGCCGCGCACCGCGATCCGCATCGGCGAGCTGGGCGGCCTGGGGGTGCTCAACCTCGAAGGCCTGTGGACGCGTTACGAGGACCCCGAGCCGTTGCTCCACGAGATCGCCGAGCTGGAGGACGCCGCGGCCACCCGCCGGCTCCAGGAGATCTACTCCGCCCCTATCAAGGAGGAGCTGATCGGGCGGCGGATCAAGGAGGTGCGCGACTCCGGCGTGGTGACGGCCGCCGCGCTGTCGCCGCAGCGCACCGCGCAGTTCTCCAAGGCGGTCGTGGACGCGGGCGTGGACATCTTCGTCATCCGCGGCACCACCGTCTCCGCCGAGCACGTCTCCTCGGCGGCCGAGCCGCTCAACCTCAAGCAGTTCATCTACGAGCTCGACGTCCCCGTCATCGTCGGCGGCTGCGCCACGTACACCGCCGCGCTGCACCTGATGCGCACCGGTGCGGCCGGCGTGCTCGTCGGCTTCGGCGGCGGCGCCGCGCACACCACCCGCAACGTGCTGGGCATCCAGGTGCCGATGGCCACCGCCGTCGCCGACGTGGCGGCGGCCCGCCGCGACTACCTCGACGAGTCCGGCGGCCGGTACGTCCACGTCATCGCCGACGGCGGCGTGGGCTGGTCCGGCGACCTGCCCAAGGCCATCGCCTGCGGCGCGGACGCGGTGATGATGGGCTCCCCGCTGGCCCGTGCCACCGACGCGCCCGGCCACGGGCACCACTGGGGCATGGAGGCAGTCCACGAGGACGTGCCGCGCGGCAGGCGCGTCAACCTCGGCACGGTCGGCACCACCGAGGAGATCCTGCTCGGCCCCTCGCACAGCCCCGAGGGCCACATGAACTTCTTCGGCGCCCTGCGCCGGGCCATGGCCACCACGGGCTACTCGGAGCTCAAGGAGTTCCAGCGGGTGGAGGTCACGGTCTCCCGCTGAGCGCGGGCGCCCGCGGGGCGGAAGCCGTACGACGACGAGGGGCGGGGCCCGGTGGTGCGTCACCGGGCCCCGCCCCTTTTACGTACGGGTTTTACGTACGGGCGCGCCGGGCGCTCGCCTCACAGCCGGTGGGCCGCCCCCGTGGGGCTGGCGCCGCGGGTGTCGAGCAGGAGCTGGGCCTTGGCCGACAGGCTCTGCAGGTCGTAGACGCGGTGGTGCTGGAGGAGCAGGGTGAGGTCGGCCTCGGCGGCGGCCTCGTAGAGGGAGTCGGCGCGCGGGACGGGGCGGCCCGCCACCCGCCACTGCGGCACGTGCGGGTCGTGGTAGCCGATCTGCGCGCCCAGCTCCATCAGCCGCAGGGCGATCTCGGGGGCGGGGGAGCCGGTCCGGTCGGCGAGGTCGGGCTTGTAGGTGACGCCCAGCAGCAGGACGCGCGCGCCGCGGGCCGACTTTCCGTGCTCGTTGAGCAGGGTCGCCGCGCGCTGGGCCACGTAGCGCGGCATCCGGGCGTTGGCCTCCTGGGCCACCTCGACCAGGCGCAGCGGATAGCCCGGGGTGCGCCCGCCGCGGTCCAGGCAGGCGGGGTCGACGGGGACGCCGTGGCCGCCCACGCCCGGTCCCGGCCGGAAGGCGTGGAAGCCGAACGGCTTGGTCTCCGCGCAGCGGATCACGTCCCACAGGTCCACGCCGAGGTCGTGGCAGAGCACGGCCATCTCGTTGACCAGGGCGATGTTCACATGCCGGAAGTTGGTCTCCAGGACCGCCGTCGTCTCGGCCTCGCGCAGGCCGCGGGCCCGCACCACCTTCTCGACCAGCCGCCCGTAGAAGGCGGCGGCGGCCTCCGTGCAGGCCGGGGTCAGTCCGCCGATCACCCGCGGGGTGTTGGAGTAGCCGTGGGAGCGGTTGCCGGGGTCGAGGCGGGAGGGGGCGCAGGCGAGGTGGAAGTCGTGTCCGGCCCGCAGGCCCGAGGCCTTCTCCAGCAGCGGGGCGACGTACTCCTCGGTGCCGCCGGGGTGGACGGCGGACTCCACCACGACCGTGGTCCGCGGGCGCAGCCGCTCGCCGAGGGTGAGCGCCGCCGCCCGTACCGCGCCCAGGTCCGGGGCGCGGCCCTCGCCCTGCGGGGTGGGGGCGCAGATCAGGGCGGTGCGGACCCGGCCCAGCACGGAGGGGTCCGAGGTGGCGCGGAAGCCGGCCGAGGCCATCCGGCGCACCTCGGCCGCCGACAGCCCGCCGTCCGCCGGAGGGCGCCCCGAGCCCAGCTCGCGCACGGCGTTCTCGTCGGGGTCGTAGCCGATGGTGCGGATACCGGCGGCCGTGGCGGCCTGGGCCGCGGGAAGACCCAGACGACCCAGACCGAGGACGGCGAGATCTGCGGGCATGAGGCGGCGTCCCTTCCCCTGTCGACGGACTCTTGGGGCTGGCTGGCTTGTAGGGCGATGTCAGGTTAAGCGCATATATGACAGATATGGTGGATTGCGTGCGGAGCGGTGTCCGCCCGGTTCGAAGTCGTGCGATCGGCGGACGAACGGGTAGGTGCCAGGGCGGGTACGGACAGGCGTACGGACGTGCAAACGACCGGGGCGTCGGCATATCAGGGAGGCAGTGGTGAGGACAGCGGCACTGGGACCGGCCGAGCGGGCCGAGGCGCTCGCCCGCATGTCGGAGCGCGAGCTGGACATACTGGTCGTCGGCGGCGGGGTGGTCGGCGCCGGCACCGTCCTGGACGCGGTGACCCGCGGCCTGTCGACGGGCATCGTCGAGGCGCGCGACTGGGCATCGGGCACATCCAGCCGCTCCAGCAAGCTCATCCACGGCGGGCTGCGCTATCTGGAGATGCTGGACTTCACGCTGGTGCGCGAGGCGCTCAAGGAGCGCGGGCTGCTGCTCCAGCGGATCGCCCCCCATCTGGTCAGGCCCGTCCCCTTCCTCTACCCGCTGCGGCGCCGGGGCTGGGAGCGGCTGTACGCGGGCTCCGGCGTGGCGCTGTACGACGTGCTCGCCACGGCCTCCGGACGCAGCCGCGGCCTGCCCCACCACCGGCACCTGACGCGCCGCCAGGCCCTGCGGGTGGCGCCCGCCCTGCGCAAGGACGCGCTGGTGGGAGCCCTGCAGTACTACGACGCGCAGATGGACGACGCCCGCTACGTCGCCGCCCTGGTGCGCACCGCCGCCGCCTACGGCGCCCACGCCGCCAACCGGGCCCGCGTGGTGGGCTTCCTGCGCGAGGGCGAGCGGGTGGTCGGCGCCCGGGTGCAGGACCTGGAGCAGGGCGGCGAGTACGAGATCCGGGCCAAGCAGGTCGTCAACGCCACCGGCGTGTGGACCGACGACACCCAGCGGCTGACCGCCGAGCGCGGCCAGTTCCACGTACGCGCCTCCAAGGGCATCCACCTGGTGGTGCCCCGCGACCGCATCCACTCCACCACCGGACTGATCCTGCGCACCGAGAAGAGCGTGCTGTTCGTCATCCCCTGGGGCCGGCACTGGATCATCGGCACCACCGACACCGACTGGGACCTGGACAAGGCCCACCCGGCGGCCTCCAGCGCCGACATCGACTACCTGCTCGACCACGTCAACTCGGTACTGGCCGTGCCGCTCACGCGCGACGACGTGGAGGGCGTGTACGCCGGGCTCCGCCCGTTGCTGGCCGGGGAGTCGGACGCCACCAGCAAGCTCTCGCGCGAGCACACCGTCGCCCACCCGGTGCCGGGCCTGGTGGTCGTCGCGGGCGGCAAGTACACGACGTACCGGGTGATGGCCAAGGACGCGGTCGACGAGGCCGTCCACGGGCTCGACCACCGTGTCGCCGAGTGCACCACGGAGGAGGTGCCGCTGGTCGGCGCCGAGGGCTACCACGCGATGTGGAACGCCCGCGCCCGCATCGCCGCCCGCACCGGACTGCACGTGGCACGCGTGGAGCACCTGCTGGGCCGTTACGGCTCGCTGACCGACGAGGTGCTGGAGCTGATCGCCGCCGACCCGAGCCTGGGCGAGCCGCTGCCGTGCGCGGACGACTACCTCAGGGCGGAGGTGGTGTACGCCTGCACGCACGAGGGCGCGCGCCACCTGGACGACGTCCTCACCCGCCGCACCCGCATCTCCATCGAGACCTTCGACCGCGGCACGCGCAGCGCGCGGGAGTGCGCCGAGCTGATGGCGCCGGTGCTCGGCTGGGACGCCGGCCAGGTCGACCGCGAGGTGGAGCACTACGAGAAGCGGGTCGAGGCCGAGCGCGAGTCCCAGCTCCAGCCCGACGACCAGACCGCCGACGCCGCACGTCTGGGCGCGCCGGACATCGTGCCGCTCCAGCCGCTGTGACGCCCCGGCGTACGTGACGGACCGTCACCGTCCTTCTCCGCGCGGCCGGTACGCGGCCGGTGCCCGCCCGCCGCGCGGGCGTGCCGGCCGCGTCGCGGGTGCCGGGGCGTCAGCCCCGGTCCCGCGCACCGCCGTTCCGGTTGTGTGTCCCCGGCCGAGTGCACCGCGGTCCGCCCCGTGGGGGAGAATGGGGCCACTGCTGGGGCGGGCTGAGTGTGAGGGGACGCATGAGCGACGTGGACGGCCGCGGCAAGAAGGCCGGACGGCTGCTGGGCGGGCGTTACCGGCTGGGCGACGTCCTGGGCCGCGGCGGAATGGGCACCGTGTGGCGGGCCGAGGACGAGGTCCTGGGCCGCACCGTCGCGGTGAAGGAGCTGCGCTTCCCCTCCAGCATCGACGAGGAGGAGAAGCGCCGGCTGGTCACCCGCACACTGCGCGAGGCGAAGGCCATCGCGCGCATCCGCAGCAGCAGCGCGGTCACCGTCTACGACGTGGTCGACGAGGACGACCGCCCCTGGATCGTCATGGAGCTGATCGACGGCCGCTCCCTGGCCGACGTACTGCGCGAGGACGGCCCGCTGGAGCCGCGGCGGGCGGCCGAGGTGGGTCTGGCGATCCTCGACGTGCTGCGCGCCGCGCACCGCGAGGGCATCCTGCACCGCGACGTGAAGCCCTCCAACGTCCTGATCGCCGACGAGGACGGCCGGGTCGTCCTCACCGACTTCGGCATCGCCCAGATCGAGGGCGACCCCTCCCTCACCTCCACCGGCATGCTGGTCGGCGCGCCCTCCTACATAGCGCCGGAGCGGGCGCGCGGCCAGCGCCCCGGCCCGCCGTCCGACCTGTGGTCGCTGGGCGGGCTGCTGTACGCGGCGGTGGAGGGCCACCCGCCGTACGACAAGGGGTCGGCGATCGCCACCCTGACCGCGGTGATGACCGAGCCGCTGGAGCCACCGAAGCGCGCCGGGGCCCTGGACGCGGTCATCCACGGCCTGCTGGACAAGGACCCGGACAAGCGGCTGGACGAGCCGGGCGCGCGGGCGCTGCTGGAGCGCGCGGCCCGCGGGCCGCAGGCCGCGGCAGCGGAGACCCAGGAGCCGGAGGGCACCCGTACGACCGTGCTCCCGGTGGCCGCAGCCGGAGAGTCCGGAGCGGACGGTACCTCCGGCGCGGCCGGCACGGGCGGTACGTCCGGTGCCTCCGGCACGGGCGGTGAGCGGCTGCGGGAGGCGCTGCGGTCCGTACGCGCCGCCGCGGCCGCCGCCTCGGCCGGGCGCGGCGCGGAGGAGGAGTCCGGGGACGGGGCCGGCGGGAAGGGCGGCGGGACGGCCGGCGGCGCCGCCGCGGCGACCACCGCGGTCCCCGCCCGGGTGGCCCGTGCGGCGCGCATGGCACGGCAGCCCGCCGGGCTCGCGGTGGTCGCCGTCGTCGTGCTGGCCCTGCTCGGCACCGTCCTGGCCGTCGCGTTCGCCGGGGGCGACGAGGGCGGCGGCGAGCGGGCCGGTTCCGGGCGGTCCGCGGCCCCGACCGCCGGGCAGGACGGCAGCGGGGACGGGCAGGACGGCGGAGGGGGCGACGGCGGATCCGGCAAGCCCTCCGCCGAGCCGTCCGCCGAACCCTCCGCGGAGCCGTCCGGCAAGGACGGCCGCGAGGAGGAGGAAGGCGGCGAGGACGGCGGCAAGGGCGGACAGGGCGGCGAGGGGCTGCCCGAGGGCTACGAGACGGTCACCGACGACCGCTTCCACTTCTCGATGGCCATGCCCGAGGGGTACGAGCGAGCCGGGATAGCGGGCCGCAACTCCGGCGGCAAGTACGCCCCGCGCGGCGGCGGCTACCCCAAGGTCCAGGTCGACTTCAACGGCAGCCCCGGGGACAGCGCGGCGGGCGCCTGGCGCTCCCTGGAACCCGCCGTGCGCGGCAGCAGCACCGGCTACTCCCTGATCGCCATCAAGCCCGTGGAGTGGCGGGGCTACCCGACCGTCGCGGACTGGACGTTCGAGCGCGTGGAGAGCGGGAAGCGGGTGCGCGTCCTCAACCGCGGCTTCCGGGTGGACGACACCCACGGCTACGCCATCATGATCACCTGTGAGGCGGGCAAGTGGGACGGCGAGGAGTGCCGCACGGTGCGGGAGACCGCGTTCCGGACGTTCCGCCCCCGGGACTGAGACGGACAACCGGCCGACGGGCGACGCGAAGCCGCTCCGGCACGTATCGTGATAGTACGCAGACCCTGTGCTTCCGCGATCCCGCCGGTGGGAACGGGTCTTGACGGACCGTAGGGCATCACGCCGTGTGGGGAGGGCGCCGTGGACGAGTACTCGGGTCGGCTGCTGGCCGAGCGGTACCGCTTGCCGCGTCCGCCGTCGGACGAGTACGAGCTGGTCGAGTCCCGCGCGTACGACACCGCCAGCGGACAGGAGGTTCTGGTCCGCCAGGTGCCCCTGCCCGAGGTCGTCGAGGCCGAGTTCGTCGGCGGGGGCGGCTACGGGCACGACCGCACCGGCCGCGCCACGCGGCGCCCGGCCGATCCCGCCGTGCGGCGCGCGGTGGAGGCGGCGCTGGCCGCCTCCCGGATACCCGACCACCCGCGGCTCGACCAGGTCTTCGACGTCTTCGTCGAGGGCGACGGGCTGTGGATCGTCAGCGAACTGGTCGCGGCCCGGCCACTGGCCGCCGTGCTCGCCGAGCGCCCGCTGAGCCCCCACCGGGCGGCCGAACTGGCCGCCGACCTGCTCACCGCCCTGCGCGCGGTCCACGCGCAGGGCTGGGTCCACCGCAACATCACCCCCCGCACCGTCCTCGTCTGCGACGACGGCCGCGCCGTGCTCACCGGGCTGGCCGCCGGCGCGGCGGAGGAGGCGCTGTGCGGGTACGACCCCCTTCCGGCACCGCCGAGCGTGCTGCCGCGCGGCCATGTGGAGGGCTTCGCGGACGGGGGTGCGGACGGGCACGCGGACGACGCGACCGCGGCCCCGCGGGGCGAGGACGGCGGCGTCCCCGGCCTGCCGCCCGGCTACCGGGGGGCGGACCAGGGCCCGGCGGCGGGCGGTGTGCCCCGCCAGCTGGCCGGTCCCGGCGCCGACGAGGGCCAGGGGGCGGGGGAGTACGAGGCGCACGGCCACTTCGCGCCCCACGGCCGCGGCGGGCAGCCCGGGCAGGGCGGCCCGGCCGCCGAACGCGCCGCGCGCAGCGGCGCCATCGCCGCGTACCGGGCCGGGACGCGCGCCGCCGCCGCGCGGGCCGAGGTCGAGGCGCGCAG
>NZ_JBKJFM010000007.1:0-106977 GCF_046614825.1 Streptomyces nanhaiensis | reverse complement strand
ACGGCGGCCCCGCCGCCCCCGCCGCCGCACCGCTGGCACCGGCCTCCCCCGGCGGCCCGCCGGCCGCGGCTCGGACGGCAGCCGTGTCCCCGCCGGGCCCGCCCGGTCAGGCTCCCCCGCCGGGCCCGGCCGAGGACATGCTCGACTACTCCGGTCTGACGCTGGCCGGTCCGGACGAGCCCGGCCGGCGCGGCAGACTGCGGCCCGCACCGGACGAGCGGGGCACGGCCGTCGCCGAGCACCGGCGGCGGGCCGAGTCCGTGGCGCGGCTGGCGCGCCCCTCCCACACGGTCGACGTACGGCAATCGGCCGGTTCCTTCCACCACCGCTACGACACGGCCGCCCCGGTGGACGTGGCCGCGGACGGGGCCTGGCACACCGTCCCCGTACGCGAGATCCCGGTGGAGACGGTTCCGGAGTACGTGTGCGTGCCGTCGGTGGACCGGACCGTGTACGGCACGGTGCTGCTGACCAACGCCTCCGGCCACCCGCTGCCGGCCGGTCCGGCCGACGTCGTCGTGGACGGCGGCTTCGTCCTCACCACCCCTCTGCCCACCCTCGCGCCCGGAGAGCGCCGCAGGGTGGGGACCGGCGCCGTCGAGAGCGTGAAGGCGGCGCGGCGCACGCGTCTGCGCGAGTCCACCGCCGGGCTGCGCGGCGGGACGACGGTGCTCGACCACGCGGTCGAGGTCGAACTCGCCAACCGCCTGGCGCACCGGATCACGGTGGAGGTGCGCGAGCGCGTGCCCGTCGGCACCGACAAGGAGGTGCGGATCGAGGAGCGCCCGGCCGAGCCGCCCTGGACGGCCGCCGAGAGCCCTCTCGACGACCCCGGCGGCGGCGACGGCCGCCATGTGCGCGGGGTGCGGATCTGGCGGGTGGAGCTGGAGCCGGGCCGGACCACCGTCCTCAGGGGCGGGTACGAGGTGCGGATCCCCGCGGGCAAGGCACTGGTCGGCGGGAACCGGAGGGACTGAGCCGCATCATGACGAACGCATCCCAGGACACGGCCGGCCGTGGCGCGCCGTCCTCCCGGCCGGAGCCGGTCCCCATGCCGGTCACCGCCGTGACGTGCATGGAGGACCGCGCCCAGGTCGAGCGGCACGGGAGTGTCGAACTGGCCGCGGGGGCGCAGCGGCTGCTCGTCGGCCCGGTGACGCCGCTGGTGGTGGACCGCTCCCTGCGCGCGGAGGTCCCGGCCGGGGACGGCGGCGCGGGCGGCGTCCGGGTCGTCGACGCCCGCGTGGTGCGCACGTACGCGCCCCCGCGTCCGGGGCGGCCCGGCGACGACGCCTCGGAGCTGCGCCGCAGGGTCCACGATCTGGAGGAGGAGCTGCGCGACGCCCGGTGGCTGCGGCAGCGCCTGGAGAGCCGTCTCGCGGTCGTCGCCCAGGCCAGGGCGGACCTGTACCGCGATGTCGCCGAGGGCGCCGGGGCCGGCTCGGCCGACCCGGAGCGCTGGGCGGACCGTCTGGAGCGGATCGACGAGGAGGACGGGACGCGCACCGGGGAACTGCACCTGCTGCGGCGCCGGATCCTCCGCACGGAGGAGGAGCTGGAGGACGCGCGCCGGGCCCTGCGGCGCACCGAGGAGGAGCCTCAGGAGCTGACGGCGGTCGTCGAGGTGGTCGTCGAGGCCGATCGTGCCGGGCCCGCCGTGCTGCGCCTGACGCATCTGGTGCCCTGCGCCCTGTGGCGGCCCGCCTACCGGGCGACGCTGGCCGGGGACGAGCGGTCGGTGCGCCTGGAGACCGACGCGGTGGTGTGGCAGCGCACCGGCGAGGACTGGAGGGGGGTGCGGCTGTCGCTGTCCACCGCCCGGCCCACCCTCGCCGCCGGCCCTCCGTCGCTGTACGAGGACGAACTGGTGCTGCGGGAGCGCTCGGCCGGGGAGCGGCGCACGGTCGAGGTGGATCTGCGCGAGGAGGAGGTGCCCACGGTCGGGCACGGACCGGCCGCGGACGGGTCCGCCGGGGCGGACGCGGAGCTTCCCGGGCTGTCGGACGGCGGCGAGGTGCGGGTGATGACCGCCGCCTCGCCCGTCGACGTGGCCTGTGACGGGCGCCCCCACCGGGTGCGCCTGTCGGCGTTCACCGCGCCGTGCCGCACCGAGCTGGCGTGCGCCCCCGAACTGTCGCCGCTGGTGGCCCGGGTGGCCCGGACGGTCAACGGGGCCGGGCACGTCCTGCTGGCCGGGCCGGTGGACCTGGTGCGCGGCGGCGGTTTCACCGGGCGCGGTGAACTGCCCTTCGCCGGGCAGGGCGAGGAGATCTCCCTGTCCTTCGGCAGCGAGGACACCTACCGGGTGGTGCGCCGTGTCGAGGAGAGCCGCGGCACCGCGGGCCTGTCCGGCGTCAACCACCGCACGGTGATCACGCGTACGGTGCGGCTGTTCGTCTCCCGGCTGGACTCCTCCCCGCAGGGGGAGGCGGCGGTCGTGGTGGTCCGCGAGCGCGTCCCGGTCTCGGAGGTCTCCGCCGTCGAGGTGCGGCTGCGGAGGGCGGCGTGCCTGCCGGAGCCCGACGAGGACGTCGACGCGGAGGGCATGGTGCGCTACACGCTCCGTCTGGCTCCCGGCGACAGGCGCGAGATCACGCTGGAGTACGAACTCACGGCCGCGGACGGCGTGGTGGGGCTCTGAGGGACTTCCGGCCTCCCATAGCGCATTCTCCGTCCGGTGTTCAAGAGCCTTCCGGACGGCTCGCTACGCTCGCCGCATGGACTTCTCCGCAGCCCTGGAGCTACTGAGGGACGGCCGCCGCGTGGCGCGCCGGAGCTGGATCCAGCCGGGCAAGTACGTCTACCTGGAGCCGGAGTCGGTCTGCGTCTGCCCCGACGGGCGGAGCCGGCCGCTCGCCGCCCATCTGCGGTTCGTCACCGCCGACGGCACCGTGCAGGCCGGGGTGCAGCCGTCGCACGCCGGGCTGCTGGCCGACGACTGGTACGACGTCGACGCGCCGGAGGAGGCCGGCGGGGGCCGGTCCGGCGGCGGGGGCTGAGCGGCTCCGCCGCCGGGGGCGGGCGGCCGTCAGATCTCGCCGCGCACCATGGCCAGCAGCCGGCCGTAGACGGCGGGGTCCACCCGTACGCCGTCGTGCGCGTGGGCGTTGGTGATCCAGGGGCGCAGACCGCGCACGGCGGCGGCGGTGCGCAGGGAGTGCTCGCGGTCGACGTACATGTCGTCGTGGTAGACGGCCGCCGCGACCGGCACGCGGTTGGCGGCCAGGCGGTCGGCGTCGTACAGCGGGGGCCAGTCGGCGCGCCCGGCGAGCAGGTGGGCGGCCTCCCGCAGCGGCTCCAGCGCCGGGTCCTCCTCGAAGTGCCAGGGGTAGACCATCTCCCCGGTGAAGCGCAGCGGCCCGCCCCGGGAGGCGTCGAAGGCGGGGAACTCCTCGCGGATCCGGTGCGCGGACCAGGCGGTGGGCCGGCCGCCCTGGGCGTAGATGGCCTCGTGCAGCACGGCGTACAGGGGGTGTTCGGCGTAGGAGACGGCCGCCTCGACGCGGCGCAGGAAGGTGTCGGACAGCTCCGGTCCGCGCGCGCCCGGCACGAACGCGGTCTCCAGCAGGTAGTGCAGGGAGTCGAAGGAGGAGACTGCGCCGAAGGCGGCGCCCAGGGTCTGGAAGCGGCGCACGGTCAGTCGTTCGCCGGTGGGCAGCCGTACGTCCTCGCTCCCCAGATGCCCGGCCACGGCGTCGGTCAGGCGCTGGTCGCCGGGGTAGCGGTCGAAGTAGCGCTCGTTGTGGTCCGCCACGCGGGCGTAGGCGGCGCGGTAGACGTCGTCGGCGTGCGCGGTCGGGGAGGGCAGGCCGCCGGTGATCATCACCTTCTCCAGTCCCTCGGGCGCCAGGGACAGGTAGGTCAGGGCGCAGAAGCCGCCGAAGCTCTGGCCGAGCACCGTCCAGGGGCGGTCCTGCTCGCCGTCGGCGGCGAGGTGGCGGCGCAGCAGCTCGGCGTCGCGGACGATGGAGTCGGCGCGGAAGTGCGCCAGGTGGGCGGCGGTTGCGGCGGCGCCGGGGAGGGCCGCGAGGGTGCGGCGGTCGGCCGGGGTACTGCGGCCGGTCCCGCGCTGGTCCATCAGGACGACGCGGTGGTCGCGCAGCGCCTCGCGCAGCCAGGCGCCCGGAGCGTCGGGGCGTTCGGCCCGGTGGCCGGGACCGCCCTGGAGCCACAGCAGCCGGGGCAGGTCCTCCCCCTCGCGCCCGGCGGCGGTCACCTCGCGGGCGAACAGGGTGATCTCCGGGCCGTCCGGGCGGGCGTGGTCCAGTGGCACCCGGATGGTGTGGTCGGCGCAGGCGAGCCCGTTGTGGCGGTAGACGGCCGTGTCCATGGTGCTGGGGCTCCTCGTGCCGGGGGTCGGGGGTGGGCCGGGGCTCCGGGGGCGGTCTCCGGGTGGCTCCGTCCGCACCGTACGCGCCCGCGCCCGCGAGTGCGGACGGGCCCCCTCCGAACGGGTGCGGGCCGGACGGCGTCGAGGCGGTGTTGACGCCCCCGCCGGGGCGTTCCTACTGTGCGGGGCGCGGCCCGCGCACCGCGCACCCCGCGTGCGCCGCGCGTCCCGCCCTCCCGAACCGCCTGTCACCACGCACGACTTCAGCTCCTCGACGCCCGGTACGCCCACCGCACCAGCCGAACGAGAGGAAAGCCGTGACGTCTTCGCCGAGAGGCGGCGGACACCGCGCCCGCAGGGGCGTGTGGCCGGCCCCGCTGCTGATGCTGCTCGTCGCCCTGCTGTTCCCCCTGCTGGCCGCTCCCCCGGCCACCGCCTCCGGCACCGGTGAGGCCGGATCCCGCGAGCGGGGGCCGGCGCACGGGCGCAGCGCGATCTGGAGCGCGAGCCTCCAGGGAGCGCACGGCACCTCACCCGATGTGACCGTGCGCAACATCGCCCGCGCCTCGGTGTCGGCCACCTGGCTGCGGGTGCGCATCGGCAACCCGTACGGCGACCGCCCGGCGACCTTCCGCTCCGCCACGATCGGGCTGCAGCGCCGGGTCGGGGAGGCCGATCTCGTCCCCCGCTCCCTGCGCACCCTCACCTTCGGCGGGCGCGCCCGGGTGACCCTGGCACCGGGCGAGCGCGTCTACAGCGACCCGGTGCCGCTGCGGGTGTCCGCCCAGCAGAACCTGGCGGTCAGCCTGTACGCGCCGGGCGCACCGGTCAACGACCACACCTTCCCGCCGCCCACCCCGAACCCGCCCGGCAGCTTCCTGTCGCTGCCCGGCGACCACACCCGTGACACCGGCGACACCTCCTATCCGGAGCAGGACCGGGGGCTGTCGGACGAACCGGGCTACCACCCGGGCCAGTTGTGGTGGGTGGACGTCGTCGACGGCCGTACGCCCGCGGCGGGCGCCATCGTCGCCCTGGGCAATTCCAACACCTCCGGCCACAACGCCACCGGGGGCGGCGACCGGTGGACGGACCTGCTGGCGCGCCGGATCAACGCCCTGCCCCCGCACCGGCAGCTGGCCGTCGCCAACGCCGGGATCTCGGGCAACACCGTCAGCCGCCAGCCCAACCCGTACGACCCCACGGGCCAGTGCTGCGGCCCGCCCGCGCCCGACCGGCTGGAGCAGGACGTACTGGCCCTGGCAGGCGCGCGGTACATGGTCCTGTTCGAGGGCACCAACGACCTGGGTGGCGGCGAGTTCGCTCCTCCGGCACCGGCGGAGCAGGTCATCGACGCGATGCGGGAGATCACCGAACGCGCCCGCGAGCGCGGGCTGAAGGTCGTCGGCGCCACCCTGATGCCCATGTGCAACGCCGCCGGCGGCGCCAAGGAGGCCAACCGCCTGGCGGTGAACGAGTTCGTGCGCACCGGCGGGCTGTTCGACGGTGTCATCGACTTCGACGCCGCCGTTCGGGACCCGGCCGACCCGACCAGGATCCGCGCGGAGTACGAGGCGGACTGCTACCACCCCAACGCGGCGGGCCACGCGGCGATGGCGGAGGCGATCGACCTCGGCGTCTTCGGTCTCGGCCGGTGGGAGGCGGGCGCCGCCCGCCCGGGCCGGGCCGCCTGAACGGACCGGGCCGCCTGAACGGCTCCGTCCGGGCGAACGGGCCGGACCGGCTCAGGTCCGCAGGTGGGAGGCCCCGTTCAGGTCCAGCACGGCGCCCGCGCTCCACTGGGCCTGCGGGGACGCCAGCCACAGCACCGCCGCGGCCACCTCCTCGGGCGTGGCCACCCGCCCGTACGGGCTCTGTGCGCGGATGGCGTCCCCCTCGGGACCGGTCAGCCGGTGGGTGACGCGTTCGGTGTCGATGAAGCCCGGCGCAACCGAGGTGACCGCGATGCCGTACGGGGCGAGGGCGACGGCCAGGGACTGGCCCAGCGCGTGGACGGCGGCCTTGGTGGCGCCGTAGGCGGGGTGGTCCGGCTCGCCGCGGAACGCCCCGCGCGAGCCGACGTTGACGATCCGGCCGCCGGTGCCCCGGGCGATCATGTGGCGGGCGGCGGCGTGGCTGAGGTTCGCCGTGCCGAGCAGGTTGACGTCCACGTGCCGCCGCCAGGCCTCGCACCAGTCCTCGTACTCCGTGGTCGCGGGCGGGTGCGGGGTGTTGACGGCCGCGTTGTTCACCAGGACGTCGAGGCCGCCCAGCGCCCCGGCCGCCGCGTCCGCGAGCTCCGCGGCCTGCCGCGGGTCGGCCAGGTCCGCGCCGAGCAGGACGTGGCCGTCGCCGGGCAGGGAGGCCAGGGTGGCCTCGGCGTCGCGCCGGCGGCTGCCGTAGTGGACGGCCACCCGGTCCCCGTTGGCGGCGAACGCCTCCGCCACCGCCCGTCCCAGCCCCCGCGACGCGCCGCTGACCAGCACGCGCCGTCCGCTGCCGGGGAACGCGGTGCTGTCCGCGGCCGCCTCGCCGGCGGCAGGTGTCTCGGACCGGTCGGGGTGCTGCACGGCGGGGCTCCTCGGTGGTTGGCGGCGGTTCACCGCGGTCATCGGGGTCGTCGGGACCGCCGGGTGCCCACACCCTAATCCGGGTGCGCGGACGGGGCGGACGGGTGAGACTGGGCGGCATGGAGCGTGTCGCGCAGGGTTCGGGGGACTCGGGGGAGGAGCCGCTGCCGGGCGGGAACGTCAGCGCGGGCGTCGTCCGGGTGGGCGACACGGTACGCCGCCCCGCGGGACCGTGGACCCCCGCCGTCCACGCCCTGCTGGACCATCTGCACCGGGCGGGGTTCCGGGGCGCTCCCCGGCCACTGGGCGTCGACGACCGCGGACGCGAGGTGCTGGCGTACCTGCCGGGCCGCACCGTGTGGCCGGACCACTTCTCCCTGCTGGATCCGGTCCGCGGGCTGGAACGGGTGGCGCGCCTGATCCGGGAGTTCCACGACGCCGTGGCGGACTTCGTCCCGCCGCCCGGCGCACGCTGGCGGCGGCTGATCCCCGCCGAGGGGCACGAGATCGTCGCCCACCACGACCTGGCCCCGTGGAACCTGGTGTTCGACGGCGACCGGGGGTGGGCGTTCATCGACTGGGACGGCGCCGCGCCCGGCTCCCGTCTGGAGGACCTGGCCTACGCCGCCCACGGCTTCGTCCCGCTGTCGGCGAATCCCGCCTTCCGGCGTACGGACGCCGGGGCGCGGCTGCGGGCCTTCGCCTGCGCCTACGGGCTGGACGAGGACGAACGCCGCCGCCTGGTGCCCCTGCTGGGACGCCGTACCCGCGCCATGCACGACTTCCTGCGGGAGCGGGCCGCACGCGGCGTCCAGCCGTGGGCGAGGCTGTGGGACGAGGGCCACGGGGAGGTGTGGCGGCGCGACGCCGAGTACACCGAGCGGCGCGAGCGGCTCTGGCTGGACGCCCTGCTCGGCGGCTGAGGCCTCCGCGGCGGCCCGGGGCCGGGTGTTCGGGTGTCCGGGTGCCGCGCAGTACGGTTGCCCGCCCGGGCCCGATCCCGGATGCTGCGGTGGTGATCGACACCGGACTGGACGGACAGGTCGTACTCGTCACCGGCGCGGGCGCGGGCATCGGGGCGGCGATCGCCCGCGCGTTCGCCGCCCAGGGAGCGCGGGTGGCCGTACACCATCTCCCCGCGCAGGGCCCTCCGCCGCCCGGAGCACGCTGGGAGCACGCCACCCCACCCGCCGAGGCGGTGCGGGAACTGGTCGCCGAACTGGGCGGAGCGGCCGCGGTCGCCGCCGACCTGGCCGCGCCGGACGCGGCGGCGCGCCTGTTCGACCAGGTCGAGGAGCGGTTGGGGCCGGTCGGCGTCCTGGTCAACAACGCCGCGCACTGCGAGAGTCCGGACACCCTCGACACGCTCACCGCCGAATCGCTGGCACGCCACCACCGCGTCAACTCCATCGCACCGGTACTGCTCACCGCCGAACTCGCGCGCCGCGCACGGGGCGGGAGCGGCGGCACGGACGGGACCGCGCCCTGCGTGGTGAACGTATCCACCGACTCCGCGCGCGCCTTTCCCGGCCAGATCGGCTACGGCACGTCCAAGGCGGCGCTGGAGGCGTTCACCCGGGCCGCCGCGCTGGACCTGGCCGCGTCGGGCACCAGGGTCAACGCCGTGGCCCCGGGGCCGGTCCAGACGGGCTGGATCGGGGCGGACCGGATCGACGAGGTCCGCGCGATCGTGCCCATGGGCCGGGTGGGCGAGCCGGAGGACATCGCCGACGCCGTGGTGTTCCTGGCCTCGCGTCAGGCCCGGTGGATCACCGGGCAGGTCCTCCAGGTCGCCGGCGGCCACGCCTTGTGACGGTCCGGGGCCGGACGGATTCCGCCCTCCCCGCTCCCGCGGAGCCTCCCCGCACAGGCGCGTGTGGGCCGGCCGCGGCCGGGAAACCGTCAGGAGCGCGCCGAGGCGCATCCCCTCGGCACCGCGCCGGAGGGAGTGTTGATGGCGACTGACAGCCCCGTGGAACCGTCGGCCGGTACGGGCACGGTGACGACGTCCGTACCGGCCAGGCTCGACCGCCTGCCGTGGTCGCGCTGGCACTGGATGATCGTGATCGGGCTCGGCACGGTGTGGATCCTCGACGGCCTGGAGGTCACGGTCGTCGGCAACATCGCCGGGCGGCTGGCGGAGGAGGGCAGCGGACTGCCCATCACCTCCGCCGAGGTCACCGGCATCGCCGCGGCCCTGTACGTGGCCGGCGCCTGTTCGGGGGCGCTGTTCTTCGGCTGGCTGACCGACCGCTACGGCCGCAAGAAGCTCTTCATCATCACGCTGGCCGTCTACCTGGGCGCCACCGCGCTGACCGCCCTGTCCTTCTCCAGCTGGTGGTTCTTCGCCTGCCGCTTCCTGACGGGCTTCGGCATCGGCGGCGAGTACGCGGCCATCAACTCCGCGATCGACGAGCTGATCCCCTCCAAGTACCGGGGCCGCATCGACCTGATCATCAACGGCAGCTTCTGGCTGGGCGCGGTGGGCGGTTCGCTGCTGTCCGTCGTGATGCTGGACACCGACGTCTTCGCCCTCGACGTCGGCTGGCGGCTGACCTTCGCCCTCGGTGTCGTCTTCGGCCTGGCCATCCTGCTGGTGCGCCGCCATGTGCCCGAGAGCCCGCGGTGGCAGTTCATCCACGGCCAGGGCGACAGGGCCGAGAAGCTGGTGAGCGAGGTCGAGGAGGGGATCCGAGCCGAGAAGGGCACCGAACTGCCGCCGCCCGCCGGTGAGATCACCATCCACACGCGCCGCAGCATCGGCTTCGGGACGATCGCCCGCACGGTCTTCTCCCACTACCGCAAGCGGGCGGTGCTGGGGCTGTCGCTCTTCATCGGCCAGGCGTTCCTCTACAACGCCATCACCTTCGGCTTCGGCGCGATCCTGACCACGTTCTTCGACGTGGGCACCGGTTCGACCGGCTACTACTTCGCCGTCATCGCCGTCGGCAACTTCTTCGGCCCGCTGCTGCTGGGCAGGTTCTTCGACACCGTCGGCCGCCGCGTGATGATCTCCGGCACGTACATCCTCTCCGGTGTGCTGCTCTTCGCGACCGCCTGGCTGTTCGACGGCGGGCATCTGAGCGCCACCACGCTGACGGCCTGCTGGTGCGTGGTGCTGTTCTTCGCCTCGGCCGGGGCCAGTTCGGCCTATCTGACGGTCAGCGAGGTCTTCCCGATGGAGACGCGGGCGATGGCGATCGCCTTCTTCTACGCCATCGGCACGGCCGCGGGCGGCATCAGCGGTCCGCTGATCTTCGCCGGGCTCACCGAGTCCGGCGTCGTCGCGGACACCGTGCTCGCCTTCCAGATCGGCGCCGGTCTGATGACCCTGGCCGGGCTGGTGGCAGTCCTCCTGGCGGTGCCGGCCGAGCGGCGCGCACTGGAGGACATCGCCGTGCCGCTGTCGGCGCAGGTGACGCCCGCCCCGGGCGAGCGCGGGTGACCCCGGCCCCGGAAAGGGGCGGAAGGGGTGCTGCGGCGGTACCGCCGCAGCACCCCTTCCGCCATGCGGGGTCCGCTCAGGAGCCGGCCGGGCGCGGCGACAGTGCGCGGATGCGCTGGTCCAGCTCGCTGCTGTAGAACTCCAGGAAGCCGTCCGGGTCGGGGCCGGCGTTCATCAGGACCAGCCGGTCGAAGCCCGCGTCCACGTACCGCTGCGCCATCTCCACGAACCCGGCCGGGTCCGGGCCGCAGGCGAAGTTGGCGAGGATGTCCTCCTCGCGGACGGTGGTGGTGGCGGCCGCGAAGTTGACCGGGTTGGGCAGCTCGCTCATCACCTTCCAGCCGGTGACGGCCCACCGCGTGGTCTCCAGGACGGCACGGGCCGCGGTGTGCTCGTCGAGCGCCCAGGCCACGGGCACCTCGGCGTAGGCGGGGCCGGAACCGCCGGCGTCGTGGTACCGGCGCAGGATCTCCGGCTTGGCCTCGGTCGCGAACAGCCCGTCGCCGAGCTCTGCGGCGATCCGCGCCGACGGGCGGCCGCTGGCGGCCACCGCGATCAGCGGAAGCTCCTCGGGGAGGTCGAAGACCCGCGCGTCCTCCAGGTGCAGGTGCTTGCCCTCGTAGGACCGGTATCCGCCGCGCCACAGCAGCCGGATGATCTCCAGCGCCTCGCGGAGCATCTCGTGGCGCGCGGCGACCGCGGGGAAGCCCCGGCCGACGACGTGCTCGTTGAGCCGCTCGCCGGAACCGACGCCGAGGACGAACCGGCCCTCGGAGAGCAGGGCGAGCGTCGCGGCGGCCTGGGCGATGATCGCCGGGTGGTACCGCACGGTCGGGCAGGTCACCCCGGTGGCCAGTCCGATGCGTTCGGTCTTCGCCGCGATGGTGCCCAGGACAGTCCAGGCGAACGGCGAGTGGCCCTGGTTGTCCAGCCACGGGTGGTAGTGGTCGCTGATCTCGACGAAGTCGAAACCCGCCTGCTCCGCGCGAACCGCCTGCCGGACGAGTTCGGCGGGCCCGAACGCCTCCGCCGCCAGTTTGTAGCCGATCTGCATCTGTCCCTCTGTCCCTCGCCGTACGTCGCCGTACGTGGTGCCGTTCGGTTTCCGCTCGCGGCGGGTTCCCGCGACGTGCGGTGCGAAACGGTGTGGTGGGCCATGTGGACGAGGGGCGGAGGGAGAAGGAAGAGGGGAAGGGAGGGAGGGAGACCGGGGCGCGGGGGCACTGGGTACGGCCCCCGCGGATCGGCGGTTCAGAGGTCGAACTCGTGCGGGGGCAGGTCCAGTGCCTGGCAGACCTCGCGGACCACGGCCCGTTCGGAGAGGTCGAAGCGGCCGTCGGCGCCCGCGATGACGATGCCGATCTGGACGACGGCCCGGGCCTCCATCGGTTTCCTCCTGACCTTGGCGATCTCCTGGAAGGCGTCGGCCCTGCCGCGCTCGCGGTCGGCGGCGATCGCGTCCAGACGGTCCTCGAAGAGGCTCCGCAGTTCGTCGGCGGGGAAGTTCCTCAGCACCTCGTTGTTGGCGATCAGGTAGGCGACACGGCGCCGTTCGGCCGGGTCGACCGTGCCGTCGGCCGCGGCGACGAGCGCGCACACCGCCATGCTCGCGTCGCGGAACGCGCCGCCTCTGAGCTCGTTCCTCCTCTCCTCCAACTGGGCCTGCATCGTCTGTGCGGATTCCTTGAGGCGGTTCCACAGGGCCATGGGCACACTCCGTACGTCGCTGAGGGGTCCGGGCCGCGCGCCGTCCGGACCGTCCGCCCGGCGGGGGCGGCGCAAAGAAAGTCACGGCCGTCCGCGCGCCGTTCGACTCCGGGGGAAGGATAGAAGTGCCGCGCCCGCTCCGGTGACATCGCCCCTGGCCGGGCGGGCGGGTGCGCCGATCAGGTGATGCGGCGTCACAGTGCCTGCCGGGGGGCGCAGACGGGGTCGGGGCACCCCGGCCGATCCGGAGGCCGGGCGCGGAAGGGGATGGATCGTCTTTCCCGCCGCCGGCCGGGTGTGAGCGGCCGATCGCCGGGCATGCGCACGGTACGGCCGCGCCCGCGATGCCCCCTCCCCCTCGTCGCGGCGCGGCCTCACGCTGTCCGGGCCCTGTCCGGAGGCTGCCCGTGCGCTGTCCGGGCCGGAGCGCACGCCCGGCCGCGGACCCCCTTCAACCCCTCCGGAAGACCACCGAAAATTTTGGTCTGACCCTCATCACGCGCAGGCGGCAGCCCCTCCTTATTTCCCCAAAACCCCGGAGAATAAAGGGATATGACATGCACTCCTATCCGGAAGTTTTCCGGAAGGAAGCATTGACGGCGACTTGCAACCCGCGCATACTCCACATCGATCGTTGCCGATCGCCATGGACCTGTCACCGGCCTCGCCCCGGGTGGCGGGCCCACGAGCCGCGAATGGCACACCCACCGGCCCGACGGCCTCCCGCCCTGCCCCGGCAGGACGGGAGGCGGGCCACGGACGAAGGGACCGCAATGGTCGACACCCCCCACGCCTCGCCGGAACCCAGAACACCGGGCAGGCGCGGACGCTCCTCGCTGCGCAACGCCCTGGTCGTGGGCGCCACCCTGGCGCTGGCCGCCGCGGGCACCCTCACCGCTCTGACCGGCACCGCCTCCGCGGCCTCCACCCTGGGCGCGGCGGCGGCGGAGAAGGGCCGCTACTTCGGGACCGCGATCGCCGCCAACCGGATGGGCGAGTCGGACTACATGAGCGTCCTGAACCGGGAGTTCAACTCGCTCACCGCCGAGAACGAGATGAAGTGGGACGCCCTGGAGCCCTCCCGCAACTCGTTCAACTTCGCGACCGCCGACCGGATCGCCAACCACGCCCGCAGCCAGGGCATGAAGCTGCGCGGCCACACCCTGGTGTGGCACTCCCAGCTGCCGAGCTGGGTGACCAACCTGTCCGCGAACGACCTGCGCTCGGCGATGAACAACCACATCAACCGGGTGATGGGCCAGTACAAGGGCCAGGTCCACTCCTGGGACGTGGTCAACGAGGCGTTCGAGGACGGCTCCAGCGGCGCGCGCCGCAACTCCGTCTTCCAGCAGCGCCTGGGCAACGGCTACATCGAGGAGGCCTTCCGCACCGCCCGGGCCGCCGACCCGGACGCCAAGCTCTGCTACAACGACTACAACACCGACAACTGGAGCCACGCCAAGACCCAGGCCGTGTACAACATGGTCAGGGACTTCAAGTCCCGCGGCGTGCCCATCGACTGCGTCGGCTTCCAGGCCCACTTCAACAGCGGCAACCCGGTGCCCAGCAACTACCACACCACCCTGCAGAACTTCGCCGACCTCGGTGTCGACGTCCAGATCACCGAGCTCGACATCGCCGGCTCCGGCTCCTCCCAGGCCGAGCAGTACCGCGGCATCACCCAGGCCTGCCTGGCCGTCTCCCGCTGCACCGGCATCACCGTCTGGGGCGTGACCGACAAGTACTCCTGGCGCTCCTCCGACACCCCGCTGCTCTTCGACGGCAACTACAACAAGAAGCCCGCGTACACCGCCGTCCTGGAGGCCCTCGGCGGCTCCGGTTCCGGCGGGACCACGGGCGGCACCACCGGAGGCACCACCGGAGGCACCACCGGAGGCACGGACGGCGGGACCACCGGCGGTGGCGGCACGGCCTCCTGCACCGTCACCTACGAGCAGACCGACCGCTGGGGCGACCGCTTCAACGGCAGGGTGACCGTCCGGGCCGGCAGCGCACCGATCAGCAACTGGTCCACGACCGTGACCGTCACCTCGCCCCAGAAGATCTCCGCCACCTGGAACGGCACCCCGAGCTGGGACTCCAGCGGCAACGTCATGACCATGCGGCCCAGCGGTAACGGCACCCTGTCCGCCGGCTCCTCCACCAGCTTCGGCTTCACGGTGATGGCCAACGGCAACTGGACGGCTCCCCGCATCGGTTCCTGCACCGCCTCCTGACCCCGGTCACGGCGGCTCCCCGCGCACAACCTCCCCCCACAACCGGTGGTGCGGCGGCCTTCAGGCCGCCGCACCGCCGGCGCGTCCGCCCCCGTTCCGAAAGCGCCCCTCCAAGGGCGCGTCCCCCCAGCGGGAAACCGGCCCAGACCGGACGGCCAATCCGGCTCGGCCCGTTCCTCCGAATCACCCGCACGGCACTTGCGAGGCCCCCCGGCGGACCGACGCCCGACCTGCCCCCATCGCCTGCCCCTGGCAGCGCCGCGGTACGGCGGGCGGCCGGCCCGGTGACGCGGCGCGGCGCGGATTCCGGCTGCCGGCCGGCCGGCCGCCGGCACGGGCGCGATCCGCCGCCCGCCCGGATCCACCGGGCGGGCGGCGATGAGTTCCGGCGGCCCGGCCGGTCCACCCATAGGAAAGCGTCCGGCACACGCATGCCAGGAGGGCACGCCATGCAGAAGCAGAAGATCGCGACCTGTCTGTGGTTCGACGGCCGCGCCGAGGAAGCCGCCCGGTACTACACGTCCCTCTTCCCCGACTCCCGGATCACGGACGTCCAGTACTACGGCGAGGCCGGGCCGGGCGAGCCGGGATCGGTCATGACGGTCACCTTCGAACTCGCCGGCCGGGAGTTCATCGGGCTCAACGGCGGCCCGGAGTTCACCTTCAGCGAGGCGATCTCGCTCTCGGTGGACTGCGCCGACCAGGCGGAGGTGGACGAGCTGTGGGCCAGGCTCACCGACGGCGGCGAGGAGAGCGTGTGCGGCTGGCTCAAGGACCGCTACGGCCTGTCGTGGCAGATCGTCCCGCGGGAGCTGACCGAGCTGCTGAGCCACCCCGACCGGGCGGTGTCCCAGCAGGTCATGAAGGCCATGCTCGGCATGAAGAAGATCGACGTCCAGGCGCTGCGGGAGGCCGCCAGGAAGTGAGCACCCGCCGTCCCCGCCGGTGACCGGTCCCCGCGGCGGCACCCGGCACGCCTGCGGGCGGGCGGCGCTCCATGCGCACCGGGGTCGGCCGTGCGCCCCCTGGACATTCATACCCCGCCGGGTATACAAACGAGGGCGTCCGCGTCACGGCCCCCTCCATCGCACGGCGAAGGGAGGGAAGATCCACGTCCGGCGCCGTCCTGTACGCTGCCGGACGTCCCCGGGCATCCCGCCGGGGCGCACACACCACGCCGACCGATCCCTGCGGGAAGGGGCGGGAAGGGGGAAGCGCAGGCGATGCACGTCTTCCGCCGCCTCCTCGGCACCTCCCCGTGGGCCGTCTGCGTGCCGGCCCTGGCCCTCACCGCCGTACTGACGGTGCTCTGCGTCCAGACACCGGCCTCCCCGGCCCACCGGGGCGGCGCGCCCGTCACCGCCGCGGCCCCGACCCCCGCGGAGGGGTCCCACGCATCCGCTGCGCCCGCGTACACCGACCGGACCGCGGCCCTGCCCGCGACCGGCGGCGACGGCGGCTCCCCCTCGTGCTCCGGCGGCGACGGGAACGCACCGGCGGTCGTTCCGGCCACGGGCGCGGGAGACCCCGCCGCGGCCCCAGATGTCCACGGGCGCCCCCTCTGCGCGGACCCGGACGTCCACGGCGCCAGGGCCCCCGCGGACCGGGCCGGCCCAGGCCCGCACGCCTCGCGCTCCTTCACCGTCCTGAGGATCTAGACCCTGTCCCGGGGCCGCCCTCCCCGGCCCCGCCGTCGCCACCGTTCACCCGCGGTCCGCTCCCGGCCCCTCCGGTCCAACGGTTCCGCGTCACGACAGGACAGGATCTTCCCCATGCTCTCCTCCGTCCCGCGCACCCTGCGCACGGCCGGCACCGCCCTCGCGGCGTGGACCCCGCTGCGCCGGGGCGCCGCGGCGGGCGGCGCCGCCCTGACCGCCCTGCTGATCGGCCTCCCCACCGCCGTCATCCCCAATCCGCTCTTCTCCCGGATGACCCCGACGCTGTGGTGGAACTACCCGGCGCTCGCCGCCACGGCCGTCCTGGCCGGCATCGTCATCGCCACCTACGTCAAGGCCCCCGCCGACCCCCGGGCGTCGCGCTCGGGCTCCATCGGCGGCGTGCTGTCGTTCCTGGCCGTCGGCTGCCCGGTGTGCAACAAGTTCGTCCTCATGGCCCTGGGCACCTCCGGCGCGCTCGGCATCTGGGCCCCCCTCCAGCCGTTCCTCGCGCTCGCCTCGGTCGCACTGCTGGCCGTGGCGGCGGTGAAACGGCTGACCGGCGAACTCGCCTGCCGCACCTCCGCGCGGGACACGGCCCCCGCGGCCTGACCGCCGCCGCCCGCAGGGCCTCCGGCAGGCCTCTTTCCTCCTGCTCCCCCTGCCCTCCGCCACTTCCTCCCGTTCCTCCTCCCCGTTCCCGTTCCTCCTGGAGCTCCGCCATGCCCTCCACGTCCAGCACCTCCAGCACGTCCACACGCCGCGGGCGCGGCGTCCTGGCCGCCGTCGCCGTTCTCGTCCTCGCACTCGTCCTGGGCCTGGTGTCGGCCCTGGGCGGCGCCTCCGGTCCCGGCGGCGAGGAGCCCGCGGCCCGGGTGGAGACACCGCGGGACACCGCACCCCCCGACGAGGACCTCCTCGCCCTCGCCCGCCGCGACGACGGCGACCCGAACGCCCTCGGCAGCCCCGACGCCCCCGTGGTGCTGATCGAGTACGCCGACTTCCAGTGCCCGTTCTGCGGGAAGTTCGCCCGGGACACCGAGCCGGAACTGATCGAGAAGTACGTCGAGTCCGGCGTGCTGCGCATCGAGTGGCGCGACTTCCCGATCTTCGGCGAGGAGTCCGAGAACGCCGCACGGGCCGGGTACGCGGCCGGGCGCCAGGGCCGCTTCTGGGAATTCCACGAGATCGCCTACAGCGAGGAGGGCAAGATGAACAGCGGCCGCTTCGCCGAGGAAGAGCTCGTGCGGATGGCCCGCGAGGCCGGGGTGAAGGACCTGGACGAATTCCGCTCCGACATGGAGAGCGACGCCGCCGGCAAGGCGATCGAGCGCGACACCCGGGAGGGCTACGAACTGGGCGTCACCAGCACCCCCGCCTTCCTGGTCAACGACCGGCCCATCCTGGGCGCCCAGCCGACCGAGGTCTTCACCGACGCCGTCGAGGGCGCGAAGAAGGCGGCGGAGGCGCACGGCAGGTGAGCGACATCGGATACCTCGCAGCGTTCGCCGGCGGGCTGCTCGCCCTGCTCAGCCCGTGCAGCGCCCTGCTCCTGCCGGCCTTCTTCGCCTACTCCTTCAACAGCCCGGCCCGGCTGCTGGGCAGGACCGCGGTCTTCTACGGCGGCCTGTGCCTGACGCTCGTCCCGCTGGGCGCAGCCGGCTCCTTCGCCGGCCGGCTGTTCTACGGCAACCGCGACCTGCTGGTCGCCGTCGCCGGCTGGACGATCGTCGCACTCGGCGTCGCCCAGATCCTGGGCCTCGGGTTCGCCTCGCGCCGGATGCAGGCGGCCGCGGCCGGCGTCCGGCCCTCCTCGCCCCTGTCGGTCCTGGCCCTGGGCGCGGTGTACGGGCTGGCGGGCTTCTGCGCCGGGCCCGTCCTGGGCGGTGTCCTGACAGTCGCCGCCGTCGGCGGCAGCCCCTGGTACGGCGGCGCCCTGCTCGCCGTCTACGCCCTGGGCATGGCCGTTCCCCTGTTCGTCCTGGCCCTGTTCTGGGACCGCTTCGAACTGGGGCGCAGGCGGTGGCTGCGCGGCCGCCCCCTGCGCCTCGGACCACTGGAGACGCACAGCCTCTCGCTGGTGTCCGGACTGTTCTTCATCCTGCTGGGCGCCGTCTTCCTGGTCTTCGACGGCTCCTCCGCGCTGCCCTCGCCGCTCGGCGTCGACCAGGAGTTCGCACTGCAGCGATGGGTGGCGGACCGGTTCGGCGGCATCCCGGACGCCGCGGTGCTGGCCGGGGCCGCCGCCCTGGCGGCCGCCGCCCTGCTGGCCCGGGCGTGGCGCTCCCCCGGCCGGGCGGCCGGCACGGAACCGGAGAGGAACGCGGCCGGCCGGACCGACTGAGGCCGGCCGCCTCGCGCCCGCCCGGCGCTCCCGCCCCCCGGCCGTACCCTCACGGCGACGGCAGGGGGACGGGGGCCCGGGCACCGGGGCGGGCGGGTCAGAGCCCGGCGGTGGTCCAGGCGCGGCGCAGCTGCTCGAAGCGGGTGGGCAGCGGGGGCCGCCGGCCGGCGTGGGCGGCGTTGGTCCGGTACACGAAGCGGCGCCAGGAGAGCACCAGGCCCTGCCTGGTGATGGGCAGCCCCGCAGCGACCGTCACCCCGTTGTCGTGCGTGTGGTGCACCGTCAGCAGCAGCGCCTCGGGCACCGACCCCTCGAGCTCGGCGCACAGGTCGGCGCGGACGTCCATCCAGCGGCGCAGCACCAGCACCGTTCCCGCGTCCAGGCCGTGCCGGCGCGGGACGCGGTGCTTCCCGTGCTCGACGTCCACCCACCCCGCCCCCAGGTCCAGCGACCGCACGGTGCACCGCAGCAGATCGCCGTAGCGCGCCCCGCTGGCCCGGGCCAGCCCGGTCACCACGGCCAGCCGCACCGTCTCGGGCTTCGCGCGCTCCTCCACGGCCTGCGAGGCCAGGGTCCGCCACACCCACTCGGCCTCCTCCAGGGACACCGGAGGCCTGGGGTAGCGGGCCTCCGCCGCTCCGCCCGGCCCCTTCGCCTCTTCCGCCTGCCCGGCCGTCATGGTCTCCGTCCTGTTCGCGTCCGCTCGGATCCTTCCGGGTCATCGTACGCTTGGCACATTATTTCTTGTGCACGACGGCGTCCCTCTCCGGCGGGACGGTCACGCCCCGCCGGTCACGCCCAGCCGGTCACTCGGTGTGGATGCGGCGTCCGGTGACGCGTTCGGCGCGGACGACCACCCACAGGTCGCGCTCCTCTCCCCCGGCCCAGGGCTCACTGGGTTCCCGTCCGGCCAGGTGCCGGGCCTCCTCCTCGCCCGCGGCCCGGGCGCGGCCGACGACCAGGACGCTCCAGCCGCGCCGGAAGGCGTCGTCCACGTAGTCGACCTCGAACGCCACCTCGTGTCCCACGGCCGCCGAGGGCGCGGAGCCGGGCTTGGTGCGGAAGGCGATCGCGCCGTCGGCGACCTGGTAGTTCACCGGGATGATGGCGGGGCCGTCCGCGGTGGTGACCGCGATGCGGCCCACGCCGTGCGTGGAGAGCCTGGCCCAGCACTCCTCCTCGTCGAGTTCGAGGTACCGGGGGCGGCCCGAGGCCCGCCCCCGCCCGGGCGGGGCGTTGGTGCCGCCGCCGCGCAGCCACTCCACGGAGGTCTCCAGAGCGGCGGCCAGCCTGAGCAGTCCCGGCCCGCTCGGGGCCGAGGGGTGCTCCTCCAGGTACTCCAGGTACCCCGGTGCCATACCGGCCCGTACGGCGGCCTCCTCCCGGGTGAGGCCCAGCCGCTCGCGCTGGAGGGCCACCCGCCGGCCGATGTCACCGGGGTCCGGCAGTCCGTGGTGCTCCTTGTCGGACACGGCCACCGCCTCCTTCCTCGAGCCCTCCGCCCGGCGCGGGCTCCGCCGTGGCGATCGGATACCCGTGCACGGATACCCGATCGCAACCTCCCTCATGAGGGCCGAAGGGGCACACTCACGGGCGGGATCGGCGGACGGCGGGACGGCGGGGCGCCGGAACGCCGGGGCGGGCGCCGGATCAGGCCTCGGCGGTCGGCACCAGCACCGCCCGGCCGTCGACCCGGCCGTCGCGCAGCCGCTGGTAGACCTCGCCCGCCTCGCCGAGCGGGTGGACCTCCACGTGCGGGCGGATCCGTCCGGCACGGGCGAGGGCGACGACCTCGGCCAGCTCCGGCCGGGTGCCCCAGTACGGGATCGACACCGCGGCCTCGAAGGGCACGGCCCCGAAGGTGACGGGCAGGGTGCCGCCGGCCAGTCCGACGACGGTGATGTCGGCCTCCACGGCGGCGCACGCGGCGGCGGTGGCCATCGTGGCGTCGGCGCCGACGCAGTCCAGCACCAGGGTGGCGCCGAGGCCGCCGGTCAGGGTCCGGATCCGGTCCGCGTCCCCCTCCCCGGCGGGCACGCAGTGGTCGGCGCCCGCCCCGGCGGCCAGGTCCAGCTTGTCCGGGGCCACGTCGACGGCGATGACGTCGGCCGGGCCGAGGGCCTTGAGCAGCTGGACGGCCATGTGCCCCAGCCCGCCGACGCCGATCACGACCGCCGCCGTTCCCGGCACCAGCTTGTGCAGGGAGCGCTTGACGGCGTGGTAGGGCGTCAGCGCGGCGTCGGTCAGCGGGGCGGCGGTGCGCGGGTCCAGGTCGCCCAGCGGTACGAGCAGCCGGGCGGAGGGGACGAGCATGTACTCGGCCATGCCGCCGTCCAGGCCCAGCCCTCCGCCGGCGGCCCGCAGTTCGGCGGCCCGGCGGCAGTAGTTCTCCGCACCCCGGGCGCAGGCGGGGCACACACCGCAGCCCCAGGGGCCGTAGACCAGCACCGCGTCGCCCTCGCGCAGTCCGGTGTTCTGCGTGCCGGGCCCCAGGGTGTGCACCCAGCCGGAGGTCTCGTGGCCCAGGGTGAAGGGCAGGTCGTAGGGCAGCGCACCGGCGGGCCAGTCCATGACGTGCAGGTCGGAGTGGCACACGCCCGCGCCCGCCACCTTCAGCAGGACCTCTCCCGGGCCGGGTTCCGGCACCGGGACCCGGGTCACCTCCGGGGGCTTCTGCCAGCCGGTGAGCCGCACCGCGGTCATCTCGGACATCCGCTTCCTCCCATCCGTACACGGCCTCGAAGCCGTCCCGCCCCGCGGTACCCGCGGAGTACCGGTGCGACACCACCGGGCCGCGGGGCGGGACGGAACGTACGGAGGGAAGGAAAGGGAAGGAAGGGGTGCGGGGGCGCGTCAGCCGGCCAGGGCGGCCAGGGTGGCGTCGAGGTCGGCGGGCCGGGGGCGGTTGTGGGGCAGTTTGGCCAGCACACGGGCCATGCCGCAGGTGTCGGTGAGCGCGGAGAAGACCAGGCCGCCGGCGATGCCCGCGGAGACCATGCGCGCGGCCGGCCTGCGGCGGCCGGCGATCAGGCCCAGCAGGACCAGGGAGCCGGCGGCGAGCCGGACCTGCCGCTCCATGGCCCAGGCGGTACGGGCGCCGGCGGGCCGGTGCAGGTCGTGGCCGCGCTCGGTCCAGGCGGCGGTGCCGCCCTCGAGGGTGGCGGCGGTGATGCCGTGCTCGGCCAGGACGGCGCAGGCGGTCGCCGAGCGGGCGCCGGAGGCGCACACCACCAGCAGGTCGCCGCGGGCGGAGGCGGTCCGCAGGGCGGGCAGTGCCTGCTGGAGGCGGTCCAGGGGGATGTTGTGGGCGCCGGGCAGGTGGCCGGACGCGTACTCGCCGGGGGTGCGCACGTCGACGACGGTCAGCTCGTGTATGCGGGAGCTGCTCTGCTCGACGCTGAGTGCGGGGGCGGGGGACATGTGTGAGATGTTTCCTTCCGGTACGGGGGAGGACGACCCAGCAGGTAGGGTACCCGGTGGGGTATGAAAGGGGAGGTTCCGTGGAACTGGCGATGGCGGCCGAGGAACTGAAGACGGTGGTCAACCGGCTGCGCCGGGCGCAGGGCCAGATCGCCGGAGTGATCAAGATGATCGAGGAGGGGCGGGACTGCGAGGAGGTCGTCACACAGCTCGCGGCGGCCTCCCGGGCACTGGACAAGGCCGGTTTCGCGGTCATCGCCACCGGTCTGCAGCGCTGCCTGGCCGAGAACCCCGACGGCGACCCCGCGGCCGCCCTCGACCGCGAGCAGATGCGGGCCCGGCTGGAGAAGCTCTTCCTCTCCCTGGCCTGATCCCCTGCCCCGGCTCCGGCTCCGGTCCGCCCTCCCGCGTCGTACGGCGGCGCGGGCCGGGACCGGGACCGGCGAGGGGCTACAGCAGGGCGTCGGCGAGCATCACGGCGGCCACCGCCAGCAGTACGACCGCGAAGACCCTCTGCAGTACGCGGGCGGGGACCCTGGCCGCCAGCCGCCTGCCGTCCCAGGCCCCCAGGACCGCGGTACCGGCGAAGGGCAGCAGCGCCGCCCAGTGGATGCCTTCGGCGGCGTCGCCGCGGGCGGCCAGGGCGGCCAGGGCGTTCGCCGTGATCACCAGCAGACTGGTGCCCACCGCGGCCCGCATCGGCAGGGCCAGGACGGTGCGCAGGGCCGGCACGGCGAGGAAGCCCCCTCCCACGCCCAGCAGTCCGGTCAGCGCGCCCAGCCCCGCGCCGGCTCCGGCCGCCCGTACCGGCCGCACACCGCCTTCCTCCGCCCCCTCGCCCCCCTCCGCCGACGCGCCGCGGAACATCGCGGTCGCCGCGACGGCGGCCACGGCCGCGAAGGCCCCGGTCAGCACGGCGGGGGGAACCTCCGTGGCCACGGCGCCGGTCGCGGCCGCGGGCGGCAGCCCGGCGGCGGCGAAGACGGTCCCGGCCCTCCAGCGCACCTGACGGGCCCGTGCGTACGCGGTCAGGGCCGTCAGCGAGGTCACGGCGACGATCAGCAGGGAGGCCGTGGTGGCCTCGGCCGGGGTGAAGCCGAGCAGGTAGATCAGGGCGGGCACGGTCAGGACGCTGCCGCCGGCTCCCAGCGCGCCCAGCGACCATCCGACCACGGCCCCGGCCGCCAGGGCCAGGACCAGGGCCGGGACGGTCACGCGACGGTGCCGGGGCGACCGCGTCCGTCGCGCACGGGCAGGCCCTGCCTCTCCCAGGCGGCCATGCCGCCGGTGACGTCCACCGCCTCCACACCGCGCTCGGCCAGCAGCCTGGCGGCCTTCTGCGAGCGGTTGCCGGAACGGCAGACGGCCACCACGGGCCTGCCCTTCAGATGGCCGGGCAGTTGCGCACCCTCGGCCAGGCGGGACAGCGGCAGGTGGACGGCGTGCGGGGCGTGGCCGGCGTTCCACTCGGCGTCCTCGCGCACGTCCAGCAGGACGGCCTCGCCCTCGGCGGTACGCCGGTCGGCCTCGGCCGGGTCGACGCGGCCGGGGCCGCGGCGGAACAGGGACATGGTGCTCTCCTCTGTGGATGGTGCGGGTGGTGCGGGTGGTCGGGAGGCGCCCCCGGCGGGCGGACGGGAGTCCGTGAGGGCCTCTCAGGGCCGTACGACGGTCAGCCCGGCCTGCTCCGCCGCGTCGAAGGGATCGTCCACGGCGACCACCTCGCGGCCGGCCGCGTCCAGCATCGAGGCGGCGATCGCCGCGCGCATCCCGCTGGCGCAGTGGACCCAGACGGTCCCGTCGGGCACCTCGCCGACGCGCTCGTGGAGTTGGTGGACGGGAATGTGGGCCGACCCCTCGACATGGCCGTTCGCGCGCTCGGAGTCGCGGCGCACGTCGAGCACCACCACCTCCTCGCCACGTTCGCGGACGCCGGCCAGCTCGGCGAAGGCCGCCCGGGGGAAGGAGCGCGGCTCCTCGCCGTCGCCGAGCCAGTCGGCGGGGCCGCCGGTGGCGGCCGCGGCGGGTCGGTCGATGCCGACCCTTGCCAGCTCCCGCTGGGCGTCGGCGAGCTGTTCGAAGCTCTCGGCCAGCAGTGTGACCGGCTTGCCCCAGGGGATCAGCCAGGCCAGGTAGGTGGCGAGCTTGCCGTCGGCCTCGAAGTTGTACGCACCCGCCACATGCCCCTCGGCGAACGCCACCCGGCTGCGCAGGTCCACCACCCACTCCCCCGCGGCCAGCCGGGCGGCTGTCTCCTGCGCGTCCGCGCGCCGGGGCGGGGTGAGGTCGATCGGTTCCGGTCCGGCGGAGTTCACCGGTCCCATGTGGGCGTAGTACGCGGGGATGTCGTCCAGGCCGGCGAGCAGGTCGGCGACGAACTCGTCCGCGTCCTTGACCAGCGCGTCGTTGGCCTCGCGCTCCTTGCCGATGGTGGTGGAGTCGCCCTCGGCCTGGGTGGAGGAGCAGAAGCTGCCGAAGCCGTGGGTCGGCATCACGGGCACGTCGTCGTCCAGCTCGTCGGCCAGCCGGCGGGCGGAGGCGTGCTGGGCGCGGGCCAGTTCGCGCGTCATGCGGGGCTCGACCAGGTCCGGGCGCCCGACGGCGCCGATGAGCAGCGAGCCGCCGGTGAAGGCGGCGACCGCGCGCCCGTCCTCCTCCAGGACGTAGGAGGTGTGGTGCGGGGTGTGGCCGGGGGTGGCCAGCGCGCGCAGCACCAGCCCCTCCTCGATCCCGGCGGTGTCGCCGTCGGCCACCGGCGTCCGGGGGTACGACACACGGGCACCGGCGGGCACCAGGTACTCCGCGCCAGTCACCCGGGCCAGCTCCAGCCCGCCGGTGACGTAGTCGTTGTGCACATGGGTCTCGGCGACGAGGGCGATCCGCACCTCCCGCCGGGCCGCCAGTGCGAGCATCCGGTCGATGTCGCGCGGCGGGTCCACCACGACGGCCGCCGACCGGCCCCCGGCCAGGTAGCCGCGGTTGCCCAGTCCCCGGATCTCCACGGTGTCGACGAAGAACACGGTGTTGCTCCTTCCGGATCACTCTGCCCCCGGGGGATGTGATCACCACCGTAACACATACCCAGGGGGGTATTTTGGGAGTCAGGGCGCCGCGTAGCCCCTCACCCGGCGGGTACCCGCCGGGACGAGCGGAAACGGACGCGGCGCACCGGCCCGCGACACCACCGAGCACAGGAGATTCACGACGTGAGCTACGACCGCACCGTCCGGGTGGGCACCGACTTCGACACCACCGTGGCCGCCGTCCGCGACGCGCTGGCAGAGCAGGGCTTCGGCGTCCTCACCGAGATCGACGTCACCGCCACCCTGAGGAAGAAGCTCGACCAGGACATCGAGGACTACCTGATCCTGGGCGCCTGCAACCCGCAGCTGGCCCACCGGGCACTGGAGAGCGACCGCAACATCGGCCTGCTGCTCCCGTGCAACGTGGTCGTGCGCCGCGACGGCGACCAGACGGTCGTCCAGGCCCTCGATCCCGGCACCATGGTGACCCTCACCGGGCTGCCCGCCATGGAGCCCGTCGCCTCCGAGGCCACCCGGCGCCTGGACGCGGCCCTGGCCGCCCTGACCTCCCGGGACTGAAGCGCGCCCGCCGGCCCGAGCCCCCGCCCGGAGCCGTGGCGGCTCCGGGCGGGAGCCCTCTCACCGGCCCCGTCGCGCGGGCAGCACGCACACCGCCCGGTCGAAGGCGAGCGGCTCCCCGGCCGGGGCGAGGGCACCGCTCGCCGGGTCCCGGCGCAGGAGCGCGACCGTGCCGGAGTCCTGGTTGGCCGTGTACAGCAGGCGCTGCGCCGCCCCGAGGCCCCCGAAGGCGATGTGCCGGGGCGACCTCCCGCCGCAGGGGTGGTGGGAGACCGGACGCGGGCGGATCCCGCCGGACGCGCCCGCGGCGAGGACGGTGACGAGGTCGTGGCCCCGGTTGGAGGCGTACACGAACCGGCCGTCCGCCGAGACCAGCACCTCGGCGGCGGTGGTGCCCGCGGGACCGGCGCCCCGGGGCAGGATCGGCACGGTGGCGACGGGCGCGAGGGTGCCCCGGGCCGGGTCGTACGCGCAGGAGGTGAGCGTGGAGTCCAGCTCGCCCAGTACGTACACGGTGCGCCCGCAGGGATGGAAGGCCAGGTGGCGCGGGCCGGACCCGGGCACCATGCGCGTCTCGGCGCCGTCCGTCAGCAGACCGCGCCGGGCGTCGAAGCGGTGGACGCGGACGGTGTCGGTGCCCAGGTCGGCGGTGAGCAGCCGCTCTCCGGTGGGATCGGGCAGCACCATGTGGGCGTGCGGCCCGTCCTGCCGCTCGGGGTCGGGGCCGGAACCGGTGTAGCGCACCACCTGGACCAGTTCCCCCGGCGCGCCGTCGGGCCGCAGCTCGACGACGCCGACCGTGCCGGAGGTGTAGTCGGCGGTGAACAGATGGCGTCCGCCGGGATGGAGGGCGAGGTGGCAGGGGTGGGCGCCGCCGCTGGGCGACTGCCCCAGAAAACCCCGCACGGCGCCGTCCGGGGCGAGCGCGTAGGCCGACACCCGGCCCTCCTCCACCTCGTTGACGGCGTACAGCACCCGGCCCGTCGCCGACAGCGCCAGGAAGGAGGGGTCCTCGGCGGGGACCACCGACTCCAGCCGCAGGGCACCGGTTTCCGGGTCCGCGCTCGCCACCCCGATGCCGTGACCGGGGGCGCCGCCGGTGTAGGCGCCCAGGTAGACCCGTAACCGCCGCCCCTCCCCGCCCCCCGGCCGCGCGGCGGCGTCCGGTGCGTACGCCAGGCCCGCGGCGGCCGCGCCCGCCAGGGCCAGGGCCGTGCGCCGTGTCGGGCGGTGCTGTCCGTT
The DNA here is from genome assembly GCF_046614825.1 of Streptomyces nanhaiensis. Classification (NCBI taxonomy): domain Bacteria; kingdom Bacillati; phylum Actinomycetota; class Actinomycetes; order Kitasatosporales; family Streptomycetaceae; genus Streptomyces; species Streptomyces nanhaiensis. The sequence continues at coordinate 80,425 of NZ_JBKJFM010000007.1, read as the reverse complement.
CATCGCTTCCTCCGGTGTGGGATCGGTTCCAGAGCGTCCGTCAAGGATCACCGTCCCTCCCCTTCCGGGGAAGCCCTCCCGGAAAAGGGGGTGTCCACCGGTCGAGTGGCGGGGCACGGGCGGCGGCGTGATCCTGGAGGCATGAGTGGACACCGGCGGGGAGCCCGCCTGCTCCCCCTCACCATGACCTCCGCGGCCTCCGCGCTCTACGCGTTCTGGCTCCGCCCCCGGCTGCTGACCTGGGGGGCGACCGAGGAGGAGGCCGCGAGCACCTACCCCGGCGACGACCTCGTCCCCGACGCCACCAGCACCTCCACGATGGCCACCACCCTCCCGGCGCCGCCCGAGGAGGTCTGGGGCTGGCTGGCGCAGATGGGAGGCGACCGCGGCGGCTGGTACAGCTGGGACAGGCTGGACCACTACGGCGAGCCGAGCGCGGACCGCCTCGTGCCCGAGTGGCAGGAGCTGTCCGAGGGGCAGCGGCTGGCCGCGACGCGCGACGGCCGCGCCTGGTTCACCGTGGCGCTGCTGGAACCGAACCGGACCCTGGTGCTGCGCTCGGACCTGGAACTGCCGTCCGGCCACTCCTTCGACATGCCGACCGCGGCCCCGCCCCGGGTGTACGCGGACGGCATCTGGGCCTTCCACCTCCGGCCGGCCCCCGAGGGCGGGACGCGCCTGGTGGTCCGCACCCGCGGCCGGAGCGGCCGCGGAGGATCACCAGGCCGTTCGACCTGCTGGTGGGCGAACCGGCGCACTTCATCATGCAGGTGCGGCAGTTCCAGAACCTGCGGTCCCGTGTCGGCGCGGGGGCGTGACGCCCGCCGGGCGCGGGCGGCCGGGCCGCCCGCGCCCCCCTTTGCCCTTCAACTCCTTTCCGCGGAGGGCGAGTTGCCGTAGGGTGCCGGACGACCGCATGGGAGCGCTCCCAGAGCGGTTCGGCAGTCCCGACCACCCGACGGAGAACTCCCATGCGCTCCTTGCCCCGCCCGCCCCGCCGGCCCCGCACCTCCCGGCGGCCGGCCGGCCTGCTCGGCGCCCTCGCCCTGGCCGCCGTCACCACCCTCGCCGCCACGGGCGGCGCCGCCCCCGCACACTCCTCCCATGACCGTCCCGGCGACCGCCTGCCGCACCGCGGCTGCGCCCCCTCCCCCACCGTGCTGTTCTGCGAGGACTTCGAGGACCTGCCGCGCGGCGCGGGCACCAGCCCGGACTGGGGCGTGGACACCCGGCACGGCACGCTGGCCGTGGAGCGGTCCACCGGGCGCGACCGCCGCCACGCCGGGAAGCACCGGCCGGGGCAGGTGCTGCACCTGCGCACCGAGGGCAACGGCCACGCCTTCCTGGAGGTCGACGACTTCGACGCCCCCGGCAACAGCTTCTTCGGCCGGATGCGGGTCCGCGTGGACGCCTTCCCCACCGCCCCGGACTGGGCCCACTTCACCCTGGTCGAGGCCACCGGCCGCGGCGACGGCAGCGTGGTGCGGCCCATCGGCGGCCAGTACGTGCCGACCGTCGGCGACGGAGCGCAGCTGTGGGGCGTGGGCTCCGACGGCGGGCCGACGGGCGACTGGACCGACTGGCGCGAGTCCGCCCCGGCCGAGGCCGGGAAGTGGACGTGCCTGGAGTGGGAGATGGACGCGGACGACAACCGCGTCTCGGTCTGGATCGACGGCGAGCCCAAGCCGGACCTGACCGTCACCACCACCCGCCACGGCGGCAACCCGGTCGACTTCGTCCTCCCCGACGTCGACACCGTCCGCATCGGCTGGCAGCTCTACCAGGGCGACCCCACTCCGGGCTCCTACGACCTGCTCCTGGACGACCTGGCGCTGTCCACCGAGCGCGTGGGCTGCGGCCGCTGACGGCCCGTCCTCCCGCGGCGGCCGCTTCCGGCAGGAGTCCACTCGATGCGCAGCGTCCACGTCATCACCCACCCGGAGGCGGCACACCACGTGGAGAAGGTGGTCGGCGGGTGGCACGACTCGCCCCTCACGCCCGCGGGCAGGCGCGCGGCGGTCGCCGTCGCCCGGGCGCTACGGGCCCGGATCCCCGAGGGAGCCGAGGTGGAGGTGGTCTCCTCCGACCTGCTGCGCGCCCGGCAGACGGCCGACCGCGTGGCCGAACTGCTGGGCGTGGAAACACTGTTGGACGGCAGGTTGCGGGAGAAGTCCTACGGGGAGGCCGAGGGAAGGCCGCAGGAGTGGCTGGACCGGCGGTTCGTCCCGCCACCGGCCGCCGGGGACCGGATGGGCCACCACGAGGGCGTACGGGGAGCCGAGACCAGGGCGCAGTGCGCGCGGCGCGTCTACGCGGCCATGGACGAGATCCTGCGGCGCCCGCGCGAGCACCAGGTCATCGTGACGCACGGTTTCGCCCTGACCTTCGTCGTGGCGTTCTGGATCGGGATGCCGTTCGAGTCGCTGGGATCCGTCGTCTTCCGGGCGCCGTCCGGCAGCATCACCCTCCTCCGTGAGGACGACTTCTTCCACAACCGCCAGGTCGCCGGCCTCGGCGACACCGGCCACCTCGGCGGGTGAACGGGACGTCGTCCCCCGGTGGGTGCACGGGCCGAGCCGGTCGCTCCGGCGCGGTGCGCCCCGGCCGCGCGACGCGGCGGGGTGCGCCCCAGGGAAAACGGCGGCCCGCCGGGCGCCCCGCTGGAAGCGGGGGCCCGGCGGACCGGTTCGGACGGGTGGGGCGGACCGTCAGCGGGCCAGGCGGTGGGCCTCCGTCAGGTGGCGGATCGCCTTGGCGTAGTCGCCGGAGGCCAGGGCGTGGTCGGCGTCCGCGGTGCGGGCGGCGGCCTCCGCCGCGGCGCCGTCACCGGCCTTCAGCAGGGCGGCCTGGGCGATGTCCCGGGCGACCGAGGCCAGTTCGTCCGCCTGGAGGTAGGAGTCGGCCTTCGACTTCTCCAGCAGGGCGGCGGCCTTGGAAAGGTGCTTCAGGACCGCGTCCGCGCCGCGGACCGTACCGTCGGACTTCCAGTGCCGGTTCTTCAGTGCGAGGCGGACGTGGACGGCGGCGACGCGGGAGGCGGCGTCGCGGCGCTCCAGCAGTTCGTCGCGGACGTCCTCCAGGCGGTCGCGGGCGCTGTCGGTGCGCAGGCCCCAGCCGTACGGGTAGAGCGGGTCGTAGGAGGCGTCGCCGACGTTGACCGGGACCTGGGCGGCCGAGCGCGGCCAGCTCACCGGCAGGCGGCCGGTGAAGGGCCGCTCGCCGAAGAGGGTGTCGGCCACCCCGGTGCCCTCGGTGCCCGGCAGCCAGGAGGCCACCAGGGCGTCGATGTCGCCCAGTTGGCCGGTGATGATCTGCGGGCGGCCGGAGACGACCAGCACCGCGCAGTCCATGGCGCCGCAGACGGTGTCGATCGCCTTCCTGTCGGCCTCGGACAGTTCCAGGTCGTGCCCGTTTCCGACGTCGCCGACGCCCTCGGCGTACGGGGTCTCGCCGACCACCACGATGCCCACCCGGTGCCCGTCGGTGGGCTCGGAGGCGTCCTCGCTGAAGGTGACGGAGGCGTCCGGGGCGACCTGGCGGATGCCCTCGACGATGGTGGTGCCCTCGGTGATGTCGCCGGAGGAGCCCTGCCAGGAGATGGTCCAGCCGCCGGCCTGGTTGCCGATGTCGTCGGCGTTGGAGCCGGCGACGTAGAGCTTCTCGTCGCCGCTCAGCGGCAGCAGGTTCCCGTCGTTCTTCAGCAGCACCTGGGAGTCGGCGGCGGCCCTGCGGGCCAGTTCGCGGTGGGGGCCGGAGCCGACGGAGTCCAGGTGGGTGCGGTCGGCGTAGGGCTTCTCGAACAGGCCGAGCTGGAACTTCTTGGTGAGGATGCGGGTCACCGCGTCGTCGATCCGCGCCGTGGGCACGGCGCCGGAGTCGACCTGCTCGCGCAGGGTGGAGGTGAAGCCCTCGTAGTCGTACGGGACCATGATCATGTCGAGTCCGGCGTTGACGGAGGTCCGCACGTCGGAGGCGTAGTCGCCGGGGATCTGGTCGATGGCCTGCCAGTCGCTGATCACGAATCCGTCGAAGCCGAGGTCGCCCTTGAGGACGTCCGTGATCAGGTCGGCGTGGGCGTGCATCTTGACCGGGCCCTCGCCGTCGCCGAGGAAGTCCACGCTGGAGAAGGACGGCATGACGGTGCCGACGCCCTCGTCGACCGCCTCCGTGAAGGGGGCGATGTGGACGGCCTCCAGCTCCTCGCGCGTCGTCCTCGTGACGCCCTGGTCGATGGTGTACGTGCCGGTGGTGGAGGAGCCGAACTCGGTGCCGCCGTCGCCGACGTAGTGCTTGGCGGTGGCCAGCACCCGGTCGGCGTCCTTCAGGTCACGGCCGTCGGCGCGGCCCTGGTAGCCCTCGACGGCCGTGGCCAGCCGAGTGACCAGTGCCGGGTCCTCGGAGAAGGCCTCGTACGCCCGTCCCCAGCGCTCGTCGCGGCTGACGCACAGGCAGGGGCTGAAGTTCCAGGGGACTCCGGTGGCGCGGACCTCCCTTGCGGTGGCGTGCGCGGTGTCCTCGACCAGCTTCGGGTCGCGGGCGGCGCCGAGGCCGGTGTTGTGGGGGAAGACGGTGGCGCCGACGACGTTGTTGTGGCCGTGGACGGCGTCGACTCCGTAGATCAGCGGGATCTGCAGCCGGGTCTGCCGGGCGCGCAGCTGGAAGCCGTCGACCATGTCGGCCCAGGCCTCGGGGGTGTTGGGCGCCGGGTTGGAGCCGCCGCCGGACAGCAGCGAGCCCAGCTCGTAGGAGGCGATGTGGTCCTGCGCCTCCAGGGCGCCGCGCTCGGCCTGGGTCATCTGGCCGATCTTCTCGTCGAGCGTCATCCGGGACAGCAGGTCCTTGACCCGCTTGTGCACCGGGAGCCGGGGGTTCTGGTACGGCAGGCCGTGCGCGTCGATGACGACGGTGGGCAGGTCGTCGGGGGCGCGTGCGCCGTCGGCGGAGAGGGTGATGGGGATGGTCTTGGCGGTGGCGGGCTCCGCGCTGCGCTCGGTGTCGACGGTGAAGGTCTTCACCGTGCCGGAGGGGGTTCCTGCGGGGAAGGTGAGGGTGCCCTCGACCGGGGTGTAGTCCTCGCCGGGCTCCGCGGTGCCCTCGCCGGTGCCGTAGGTGACGGTGACGGGCTCGGCCAGCGGTACGTCGCCGGTGGTGCCCACCGACACCTTCACGGTGGCGGTGCCGCCGTGGCCGACGGTGTAGACGGGCCGGTCGGTGGCGACGCGGGCCCGCACCCCGCCCACGCCGTACAGTTCGACCTGGTCGAACTCCAGGGCGCCGGAGGCGGTGGGCAGGTTGACGGCGTAGCCCCACATCCGGGTCAGGTCCAGCACGCCGTCGTCCGGGGCGCCGGCGGGCTGGTAGTCGGGGCGCCGGACGAAGTCCTCGAAGGGGGTGCGCACCTGCTTCCAGCCGTCGGTGTCGTCGGTGAAGTAGCCGGCCCACAGCTCGGCCTGACCGGCGTTCGGGCCGCCGTCCTTGACCTCGAACTGGACGCGCTCCCCGCTGCCGGTGCCCTTCACCCAGAAGGAGAAGCCCTCGTGGCCGCTCCAGTCCTCGGCGCCGGTCAGGGCGTGGTCGAAGCCGCCCCAGGCGGTGATGTCGTACTCCACGCGCATGGCGCGGTTGAAGGCGTTGGCCCCGGGGCGGGCCTCGGCGGCGACCTGGCTGAGCCTCGGGGTGTCCTCGGGGGTGCTGCCGTAGGTGCCGATCGGGCCGGGGACGGCGTTGTCGAAGTCGTCCAGGACGCGGTCCTGCGCGGCGGCCGACGCGGCGGGGGTCAGGCCGGAGGCGAGCAGGGCGAGGAGGGCGCCGAGGGTTCCGGCGGCCGTTCGTCCGCGCCGCCTTCGCCGGCCTCCTCCCCTGGGGTCCGGTCCTGTGTGCAGCGGCTGTCCCATGGCGGCTCCCTCGGGCACGGTCGGCGTTTTCAGCACTTGAACACACGGAGGCGCAAGCGCACTGTCATGTGCACGGCGTTGATCCTGTACGCGCCCGGATGGGCCGTCAAGACCCTTGATGAGTAAACCTCTTGGAGCTGGGAGCCCTCCCAGGACGGTTGTCCACCGAAGGATGAGAGCGCTCTCGAAATCATGGCAGATGAGGGGCCTCCAAGGCGCTCCCGACCGCCCCGGAGACCCCCGGCACACATCGCCCGCCGGACGCCCGGCGGGCCGTCAGTCCCCCGGGTAGCGGACCCCGACGCGCTCGCGGACGGCGTCCAGCGTCGCCATCACCGCGAGCGTCCCGTCCAGCGGCACCAGCGGGGACTCCGTCTCCTTCTCCCGCAGGCAGCGCATCACCTCGGCCGCCTCGGGCCCGTAGCCGGTGCCGCCCCGCGCCCGCGCCCGCGGCACCCGGACCTCCTCGGCCTCGCGCCCCTCGCGGTGCAGCACGAACGACTCCGGGGCGAAGAAGCCGTGCGGCAGCTCGATGCGCCCCCTGGTGCCGCTGACGGCCGCCACGGTGGGGCTGGCGGAGGCGATGGAGCAGGAGAGGGTGGCGACGGCACCGCTGTCGTAGCCCAGCAGGACGCCGGTGGTCTCGTCCACGCCCTCGGGCGTCAGATGGGCCCAGGCGGCGACGGAGGAGGGTTCGCCCAGGACGAGGTGGGCGAAGGAGACCGGGTAGACGCCCAGGTCCAGCAGGGCGCCGCCGCCCAGCCGGGGATCGCGCAGGCGGTGGGAGGCGTCCGCCGGGGCGACGATGCCGAAGTCGGCGTGGACCGAGCGCACCTCGCCGATCGCTCCGTCGGCGACGAGTTCGAGCATGCGGCGGACCACCGGGTTGCAGTAGGTCCACATGGCCTCCATCAGGAAGACGCCCCTGCGGCGCGCCAGCGCGACCATCTCCCGCGCCTGGGCGAGGTTGAGGGTCAGCGGCTTCTCGCACAGCACCGCCTTGCCCGCCTCCAGGCAGACGGCGGCGGCCTCCAGGTGCGCCGAGTGGGGCGTGGCGACGTAGACCACGTCCACGTCCGGGTCGGCGGCCAGTTCGGCCCAGCTGCCGTACGCGCGCGGTACGCCGTGCTCGTCGGCGAAGCGGCGGGCGGACTCGGGCGAGCGCGAGCCGACCGCGAGGAGCTCGCCGCCGGGCAGGGCCGCGAGGTCGCGGGCGAAGGCCGCGGCTATGCCGCCGGTGGCGAGGATGCCCCATCTGATCGTGTCGTCGGTGCGCGTCATGTGCTCCCCCGGGTGCGGGCCGTTCCGGCTTGGGCGTGTCGCGGTCACCCTACGGCGGGCGCGCGGCGCGCGGCCGGGCTGTCCGCATGGTGTACGCGGGGGCGGCGGGGAGCGGGGCGACGAGGGCGTGCGGGTTACGGTGGGACCGTGCTCGTGCTGATCATGTCCGACACCCACATCCCCAAGCGCGCCGGGCGGCTGCCGCAGGAGCTGATGGCGCGCGTGGCGGAGGCGGACGTGGTGGTCCACGCCGGGGACTGGGTGGACACCGCCACCCTCGACCTCCTCCAGGAGCGCTCCCGGCGCCTGATCGGGGTGTACGGCAACAACGACGGGCCCGGACTGCGCGCCCGGCTCCCGGAAGTGGCCCGTGCGGAGCTGGACGGGCTGCGCCTGGGCGTCGTCCACGAGACGGGCCCGAAGCAGGGGCGGGAGAAGCGGTGCGCCGAGCGCTTCGGCGATCTGGACGTCCTGGTCTTCGGCCACAGCCACATCCCCTGGGACACCACCGCCACCACGGCCGCCGGCACGCCGCTGCGGCTGCTCAACCCCGGCTCGCCCACCGACCGCCGCTCCCAGCCGTACCGCACCTGTTTGACGGCCGTGGTGGAGGCGGGGCGGCTGGAGGCGGTCGAGCTGCACCGGCTGCCGCCGCGCGGCTGAGCGGCCGAGCGCCGCCGTCCCCGGGCCCAGGGCCCCGCGCGTTTCCGCGCGGAGGCGGCGAGCAGAAGAGGGGAGGGACACCGTCCGGCCCCGGGCCGCCGGCCGGACGACGAGCGAGGAGGTCCGTTGGAGAGCTGGCAGGTCGTACTGGTCGCCGCCGGCGCGGTGCTCGCCGTCGCGACGCTGGCCGTCGCGGCGGTCCTCCTGGTGAGGCTGGTGCGCACCTATCTGCTCCTGCGCGGCGCGGACGTCCCCGTGAGCGCCAGGACCGCGTTCTGGGGGGCGCTGCTCTACACGGTCTTCCCCGTCGATCTGCTCCCGGATCCGGTGTACCTGGACGACGTCGGCCTGCTGCTGCTCGCCCTCCACCACCTGAGCGGGGTGGCGCGGAGGTACGGGCGGGCCCCCGGAGAGGCGCAAGCGGCGCCCCCGAGGATCCCGAACACCCCGGAGGCGCGCCGCCGGCGCTGACGGGCGCGCCCGCGCGCCCCGCCCGCCCGCGTCCCGGAACTACCCTCGTCCCATGACACAGCGGGACGAGGGGGCGGCGGCTCCGGTGGATTCGGTGGGTCCGGCGGAGGGCACGGCCTCGGTGATCGATCTCAACGCCGATCTGGGCGAGGGCTTCGGGCGGTGGGAGCTCACCCACGACGAGGCGCTGCTCTCGGTCGTCAGCAGCGCCAACATCGCGTGCGGCTTCCACGCCGGGGATCCCTCCACCATGCGCCGGGTGTGCGCGCAGGCGGCCGAGCGGGGGGTGGCGATCGGCGCCCAGGTCGCCTACCGCGACCTGGCGGGCTTCGGGCGGCGGGCGATGGAGGTCCCGGAGGACGAACTGGCCGACGAGATCGCCTACCAGATCGGCGCCCTGCGGGTGTTCGCCGAATCCGCCGGGGCGCGCGTGGCGTACGTCAAACCGCACGGCGCGCTCTACAACCGCGCGGTGCACGACGAGGGCCAGGCCCGGGCGGTGGTGTCCGGGGTGCTGCTGGCGGGCGGGGAGCTGCCGGTGCTGGGGCTGCCCGGGTCGCTGCTGCTGCGGGCCGCCGAGGAGGCCGGGCTGTCCGCGGTCGCCGAGGCGTTCGCCGACCGCGGCTACACCGCGCGGGGAACGCTGGTGTCCCGGCGGGAGCCGGGTGCGGTGATCCACGAGCCGGACGCCGTGGTGTCCCAGGCCCTGGGCATCGCGCTGCACGGGAGCGTGGCAACCGGCGACGGCGGGCGGGTGGCCGCAGGCGCCAGGTCGCTGTGCGTGCACGGCGACACCCCCGGCGCCGTCGCGCTCGCCCGGCGGGTGCGGCAGGCCCTCGCGGAGGCCGGGGTGCGGATCGAGGCGTTCGCGCGATGAGGGTGACGAGGGTGCTGCCCGTGGGCAGGCGCGCCCTGCTGCTGGAGGTGGGGAGCACCGAGCGGGCCCAGGCCCTCCACGCCGAGCTGGTGCGGCTGCGGGAGACCGGCGGGCTGCCGCCGGTGGAGGAGATCGTCCCGGCGGCGGCCACCGTCCTGCTGGACGGACTGGAGGACCCGGGGTCGCTGACGGAGTGGCTGCGGGACCGGGAGTTCCCCGACGCCGTCCCGGCGGGCTCGGCCGCCGTGGTGCTGCCGGTGCGCTACGACGGCCCCGATCTGGCCGGGGTCGCGGCGCTGTGGGGGGTGGACGAGGAGGAGGCGGTCGCGATCCACACGCGCACCGAGTTCCGGGTCGCCTTCTGCGGCTTCGCTCCCGGGTTCGGCTATCTCACCGGGCTGCCCGAGGAGTTGGGCGTGCCCCGCCGCACCGCCCCGCGCACCTCGGTGCCGCCGGGCTCGGTGGGTCTGGCCGGGGCGTACACGGGGGTGTATCCGCGCACCTCGCCGGGCGGCTGGCAGTTGATCGGCCGGACGGACGCGGTGCTGTGGGACGTCTCCCGGGAGCCGGCCGCGCTGCTGGCCCCGGGCGCCCGGGTGCGGTTCGAGGCGGTGCCGTGAGCGGCGCGGGGGTGCTGGAGGTCCTGCGGCCGGGGGCGCTGACCACCGTGCAGGATCTGGGCAGGGTGGGCCGCGCCCATCTGGGGGTGCCGCGTTCGGGGGCACTGGACTCCCCCGCCCACCGGCTCGCCAACCGCCTGGTGGGCAACGCGCCCGGTGCGGCGACGCTGGAGACCACCCTCACCGGGTGCGCGGTGCGCCCGGACCGCGCCGTGGTGGCGGCGGTGACCGGCGCTCCGTGCCCGGTGCGGATCGACGGCCGTCCGGCTCCGTGGGGAGCGGCGGTACGGGTGCCGGGCGGGGCGGTGCTGGACGTCGGCGCCGCGCGGGCCGGGGTGCGCAGCTATCTGGCGGTGGCCGGCGGGGTCGGCGTCGAGCCGGTGCTCGGCAGCCGCTCCACCGATCTGCTGTCCGGGCTCGGCCCGGCCCCGCTGTCGGAGGGGGCGCGGCTGCCGGTGGGACCGGCGCCGGGGCCCGTCCCCTGGGCCGACGCGGTCGCCTCCGCCGCGCCGGGTCCGCCGTCGGACGAGCTGGTGCTGCCGCTGGTGCCCGGGCCGCGCGAGGACTGGTTCGCCCCCTCCGCGCTGCGCGCTCTGGCCCGCGGGGTCTACCGGGTGTCCGCCGAGAGCAACCGCGTCGGGCTACGGACCGAGGGGCCCGCCCTGGAGCGGTCGGTGAGGGGCGAGCTGCCCAGCGAGGGCATGGTGGCGGGCGCGGTGCAGGTGCCGCCGGGCGGTGAGCCGATCGTCTTCCTCGCCGACCACCCGACCACCGGCGGCTATCCGGTGATCGGCGTGGTGCCGCGGGAGGCCCTGGCGGCGGCGGCGCAGGCGGTGCCGGGGCTGAAGGTGCGCTTCGTTCCCCTGGGGCGCTGAGCGCGCCGGGTGCGCCGTGGCCCCGCGCCGGGCGGCTCAGCCTCCGGACTCCCGGCCGGCGCCGGTGTCCGTCCGCCCCGCCCTGCCCGGGGCGCCCGAGGCGTCCTCCTCGGCCCGCCGGGCCTTGCCGGAAGCGTTCTCCTCGGCCTCGACGCCCTTGAGCGGTTCGCCCTCGACGGTGCCGCCGCCGGAGAAGCCCTCGGCGGCGCTCGCCGTGCCGGGGACGGTGCGGTGCTCCATCCGCGTCTCCCGGCCGGAGTGGGCTCCGGGGCCCCGGTCGGCCGGGTCGGCGCGGCGCTCGGCCCCGTGGCCGTGCTCGCCCTCGCCCTGCTCGTGGTGCCTGTTCTTCTCGCCCATGGCCGTTGTCCTCTGTCCTCGCGGTGTGTCGCGTTCGGGTGCACGGCGCAGGTACCCGGTGGGCGGGGCCGGAAACGGCGGACCGGGGGGCGGCCGGGCGGGGACGGGGCGGCCGGGCCGGGCCGGGTCAGCGCATCCGGACGCCGACGACGCAGGTGTCGTCGTCGGTGTCGGAGTTGCTGTAGGTCAGCAGTCGGTCGAGCTGCTTGTCCAGGGTGGCGCCGGAGTCCCGGGCGAGGGCCATGAGCTGGTCCAGGGACTCCTGCAGGGAGCGGTCCCGGCGCTCGATGAGGCCGTCGGTGTACATCAGCAGCATGTCGCCGGTCTCCAGCACCAGCTTCTCCTCCTCGTACCCGGCCTCCGCGATGGCGCCGAGCAGGAGTCCGCCCACCAGCGGCAGCGTGACGGCCTCCCCCCGGCGCACCAGGACCGGCGGCGGATGGCCGGCCCGGGCCCAGCGCAGCGTCCGGGTGTCCGGGTCGTAGAGGCCGCAGACGGCGGTGGCGGTGACGTTCTCGGTGAGGTGGTGGGCGACGGTGTTGAGCCAGGCCAGTATCTGCGCGGGCCCGGCCCCCGTGGTGGCCAGACCGCGCAGGGCGTTGCGCAGGACGACCATGCCGGTGGCCGCCTCGATGCCGTGGCCCGCCACGTCGCCGACGGAGAGCAGCACCTGGCCCGAGGGCAGGACGACGGCGTCGTACCAGTCGCCGCCGACCAGGTGGTCCTTCTCGGCGGGGCGGTAGCGCACCGCGATGTCCAGCCCTCCGGCGTCGATGGGGCCCCGGGTGGGCGGCATGATGGCGCGCTGGAGCTGGAGCGTCATGCGGTTGCGCTCGGCGGCCTGCTGCTCGGTCTGGGCGAGCTGGTCGCGGGTGGCGCCCAGCGCGACCTCCGTCCAGTGCTGTGCGGAGACGTCCTGGTAGGCGCCGCGCACCGCGACCAGCCGGCCCTCGGCGTCGAGGGCCGGTTCGGCGACCACGCGGATGTGGCGCACGATCCCGTCGGGCCGCTGGAGGCGGAAGGCCGTGGAGGCGGGGCGGCGGTGGTGCAGCAGGGTGCGCAGGAAGCGCCCGATGGCGGCCTCGTCGTCCGCGTGGGTGTGGGCGGGCAGTTGCTCCAGCGGGATCGGCGCGGCGGTGGGCGGCAGTCCGTGGAGGGCGAAGAGCTGGCTGTTCCAGACGATCTCGCCGGTGACGAGGTTCTCCTCGAAGCCGCCGATGCGGCCCAGGCGCTGGGCGTGCTGGAGCACGCTCGCCAGTCGCGCCGCCTCGTTCTGGACACGCCAGATGAGCAGGACGTTCTCGCCGTGGCGGCTGATGCTGACGGCCGCCTCCACCGTCAGCGGCACCTGGCCGACCAGTGCGCGCAGCACCATCCGTTCGGCGCGGAACGGCTCGCCGGTGGCGTGGACGTGCTCGATCTTCTCGAACAGGCCGCTCTCGCCCACCGCCATCGGATAGGCCTCCAGCAGCAGCGATCCGGCGACCGCGCCGCGCGGACGGCCCGCCGGATCGACGAAGTGGGCGCTGACGTGGTGGATGCGGAAGTCGGCGAGCCTGCCCTCGGCGTCCAGCTGGGGCACCAGCACCAGGGCCGGGTCCAGCAGGCCGTCGGCGAAGTCCACCAGTTCCGAGGCGCCCGGGTGCCGTGCCTGGAGGGCCTCCCCGGAGTCCTCGGCGCCCGCGTCGCGGCTGTCCAGGGTGTGGGCGCACAGTTCGGCCAGGGCCTCGATCTGCCGCTGGACCTGCGGGGGCTGCGGCTCCAGCGGGCCGGGCCAGCAGATCTCCAGGACGCCCAGGATGCGTCCGCCGTTGTCGGCGGGGACGGTGACCCGGCAGCCCTCGGGCGCCTGCCTCCGGCCCAGGGTGGGCAGCCCGGTCTCGGCGGGAGTGGCGAACCACACGGGCCGGCGCTCGGTGAGGGCCCGGCGGGCGAGGGTGGCCACACCCGGCGGTACGTAGTGCCACCGCGCGGCCTCCTCGGCCGCGTAGCCCGCGGAGCCGGCCAGGGTGAGGGAGGCGTCGGTGCCGGCGGCCCAGATGGCCACCGCCACGGCGCCCAGCGGGGTCAGCGCGTGCTCCAGCAGGGACTCGGCGACCGCCTGGGTGTCGTCGGCGGCCAGTGCGCCGCTCTCCGCGGTGCGCAGCCGTACCGACAGCGAGGGGGCCTCCCCGCCGTCCCCTCCCCGGCCGCCGTCCCGGTCCGTGCCGCCCCGGCCTTCGGCACCGCCCTCGGCCCTGGCCAGGAACTCGCGGGCCGCCTCGGTGACCCGGTCGTGGGCGGCCTGGTCGATGAGGTCGGCGGCCAGCTCCAGGCGGGAGAGGCCGGCCTGGTCGGCGAGGGTGTCCAGCTGCCTGGCGGCCTGCGCCGGGCCGCAGCCCAGCCGCTCGACCAGGATGCCCTTGGCCATCTCGATCAGGGCGCGGCCCTCCGCCGCGGCGTGGGCCTCGCGCACCTCGCGGCGCAGCCGCTCGACGGTGGCGGCCAGCCTGCCGACGCGGACGTCGGCGCCGTCGCGCGGCGGGGCTCCGTCGTACACCCCGCGCTCGTACACCCTGCCCTCGTACGGCTGCCGCACGGACGGCACCGGGGCCGCCGTCTCCCGCACGGACCCGTCCGCCGCGGACGCGTGTGCCGCGGACGCCTCCCGTGCCGGGGCGGCGCTCGGCGGCCCGTCCTCGGGGACGGGCTCGTCCGGCCGCTGGGTCTGCACTGCGCTGCTCCTCGGGGAGGGGGTCGGCTGACGGTCGGAGGCGGCGACTACACGCCCAGGCAGCGACGGATGCACGCGACGAGGTCGCGGGCGTCCAGCGGCTTGGTCACGTAGTCGGTCGCTCCGGCGGCGATGCTCTTCTCCCGGTCTCCGGGCATCGCCTTGGCCGTCACCGCGATGACGGGCAGATGGGCGTGTTCGGGCATGGCACGGATCGCCGCGGTCGCGGCGTAGCCGTCCATCTCCGGCATCATCACGTCCATCAGCACCAGATCGACGCCGGGGTGACCGGTGAGGGTCTCGATGCCCTTGCGGCCGTTGTCGGCGTGCAGGACGTGCATCCCGTGGAGCTCCAGGATGCCGGTGAGGGCGTAGACGTTGCGCGCGTCGTCGTCGACGACCAGCACCGTGCGGCCGGCCAGCGAGGCGTCCGCCTCCTCGGGCGGGGCCGCCGGCCCGGCGGCCTCCTCGGAGCGCACCAGCGGGAGCACGTCGCCCGGCTCCTCGGCGGTCAGGTGCAGCGCGATGCGTTCGCGCAGCTCGTCCAGGCTGGAGAGCAGCTCCATCGGCCGGCTGCCGGTGCGGGAGCGCAGGGCCCGCTCCTGCTCGGGGTCCAGACGCCGGTTGTTGTGCGCGAGGACCGGGACCCGGCGCAGGGCCGCGTCGCCGTCCATGGCCTCCAGGAAGCCCATGGCCGTCCCGTCCGCCATGTCGAGCTGGAGCACCACGCAGTGGCAGGCCTCCGCGGCGAGCGCGGCGGCGGCCTCCTGCGCCCCCACCGCGGTGACGACCTCCACGGGGCCGCGCGGGTCGTCCATGTCCCGGGCGCTCTCGGCCAGGTCCGCCACGGCGTTCTCCGCGACCAGGGAGAGCAGGCCGCGGGGGCGGTCCTCGATCACCAGCAGCCGCCGCTTCTGCGGCCGCGGCGGCTCGGCGGCGGGCGGCTCCTCGGCGGTGGCGGGCCCGGTCTCCTCCCCCTGGGCCGCGGCCTGCTGGACGGCGTTCGGCGCGGCGGTGAAGTCGGGCCGTGCCACGGGCAGGTAGAGGGTGAAGGTGCTGCCCTGCCCGGGGACGCTCTCGGCGGTGATGGCGCCGCCCAGCAGGTAGGCGATCTCGCGGCTGATGGACAGGCCCAGGCCGGTGCCGCCGTACTTGCGGCTGGTGGTCCCGTCGGCCTGCTGGAAGGCGCCGAAGATGGTCTCCAGCTGCTGCTCGGGGATGCCGATGCCGGTGTCCTCCACCCGGAAGGCGACGGCCGAGCCGTGCAGGCGGACGGCGGAGGGCAGCTCGTCCGGGGCGACCGGCTCGATCCTCAGGGCCACGCCGCCGGACTCGGTGAACTTCACCGCGTTGGACAGCAGGTTGCGCAGCACCTGCCGCAGCCGGGAGTCGTCGGTGAACAGGTCGACGGGGACGCCGGGCGCGGTGGTGATCGTGAAGCCGAGGCTCTTCTGGGTGGTGAGCGGCCGGAAGGTGGCCTCGACGTAGTCCAGCAGGCCGCGCAGCGGGACGCGCTCGGGGTTGATGTCCATCTTGCCGGCCTCGACCTTGGACAGGTCCAGGATGTCGTTGATCAGCTGGAGCAGGTCGGAACCGGCGGAGTGGATGATGCCCGCGTACTCGACCTGCTTGGGGGTGAGGTTGCGGGTCGGGTTCTGCGCCAGGAGCTGGGCGAGGATCAGCAGGCTGTTGAGCGGGGTGCGCAGCTCGTGGCTCATGTTGGCCAGGAACTCCGACTTGTACTTCGAGGCCAGTGCCAGCTGCTGGGCGCGGTCCTCCAGCTCCTGCCTCGCCTGCTCGATCTCCAGGTTCTTGGTCTCGATGTCGCGGTTCTGGGAGGCCAGGAGGGCGGCCTTCTCCTCCAGCTCCGCGTTGGAGCGCTGGAGCTCGTCCTGCTGGACCTGGAGTTCCTCGGAGCGTTCCTGGAGTTCGGCGGCCAGGCGCTGGGACTCGGCCAGCAGCTCGTCGGTGCGGGCGTTGGCGACGATGGTGTTGACGTTGACGCCGACGGTCTCCATGAGCCGGCCGAGGAAGTCCTGGTGGAGCGCGGTGAAGGGGGTGACCGAGGCCAGCTCGATGACCCCGAGCACCTGGTCCTCCGCGGTGATCGGCAGCACGATCAGGCTGGTGGGGTCGGTGGCGCCCAGGCCCGAGGCGACGGTGACGTAGCCGGAGGGCAGGTCGTCGACGGTGATGGTGCGGCGGCTGCGGGCGGCCTGGCCGACCAGGGACTGGCCGAGCCTGAAGCGCGGCGGCTCGGCGCCGTCGGCCGCCGCGGGGTGGCCGTAGGAGCCGACCAGGCGCAGCTCGGTGCCCTCCTCGTCGTCCTCGGCGAGGTAGAAGGCGCCGTACTGGGCGCCGACGAGCGGGGTCAGCTCGTCCATGATCAGTTCGGCGACGACGGCGAGGTCGCGGTGGCCCTGCATCAGGCCCGAGATACGGGCCAGGTTGGTCTTGAGCCAGTCCTGCTCCTGGTTGGCCCGGGTGGTCTCGCGCAGGGACTGCACCATGAAGTTGACGTTGTCCTTGAGGTCGGCGACCTCGCCGGAGGCGTCCACGGTGATCGAACGGGTCAGGTCGCCCTCGGCGACGGCACTGGTGACCTCGGCGATGGCGCGGACCTGGCGGGTGAGGTTCCCGGCCAGTTCGTTGACGTTCTCCGTCAGGCGCTTCCAGGTGCCGGAGACGCCCTCGACCTCGGCCTGGCCGCCCAGGCGCCCCTCGCTGCCGACCTCGCGGGCCACCCTGGTGACCTCCGCGGCGAAGGCGGAGAGCTGGTCGACCATCGTGTTGATGGTGGTCTTCAGCTCCAGGATCTCCCCGCGCGCGTCCACGTCGATCTTGCGGGTGAGGTCGCCCTGGGCGACGGCCGTGGTGACCTGGGCGATGTTGCGGACCTGCCCGGTCAGGTTGTTGGCCATCGAGTTGACGTTGTCGGTCAGGTCCTTCCAGGTGCCCGCGACGCCCGGCACCCGGGCCTGGCCGCCGAGGATGCCCTCGGTGCCCACCTCGCGCGCCACCCGCGTGACCTCGTCCGCGAACGCCGAGAGCGTGTCGACCATCGTGTTGATGACGTCGGCGAGGGCCGCGACCTCGCCCTTTGCCTCGACGGTGATCTTCTGCGACAGATCGCCGCGCGCGACGGCGGTGGCCACCTGGGCGATGGAGCGCACCTGGCCGGTCAGGTTGGAGGCCATCACGTTGACGGAGTCGGTCAGGTCCTTCCAGGTGCCGGAGGCGCCGCGCACCGCGGCCTGGCCGCCGAGCTTGCCCTCGGTGCCCACCTCGCGCGCCACCCGCGTGACCTCGTCCGCGAACGCCGAGAGCTGGTCGACCATCGTGTTGATGGTCTCCTTCAGCTCCAGGATCTCCCCGCGCGCGTCCACCCGGATCTTCTGGGAGAGGTCGCCCTCGGCGACCGCCGTGGCCACCTGGGCGATGGAGCGCACCTGGCCGGTCAGGTTGCCCGCCATGAAGTTGACCGAGTCGGTCAGGTCGCGCCAGGTGCCGGAGACGCCCTTGACGTCCGCCTGGCCGCCGAGCTTGCCCTCGGTGCCCACCTCGCGCGCCACCCGCGTGACCTCGTCCGCGAAGCCCGAGAGCTGGTCGACCATCGTGTTGATGGTCTCCTTCAGCTCCAGGATCTCCCCGCGCGCGTCCACCCGGATCTTCTGGGAGAGGTCGCCCTTGGCGACCGCGGTGGTCACCTGGGCGATGGAGCGCACCTGGGCGGTGAGGTTGCCCGCCATGAAGTTGACCGAGTCGGTCAGGTCGCGCCAGGCTCCGCCGGCGCCGGGCACCTGGGCCTGGCCGCCCAGGCGCCCCTCGCTGCCGACCTCGCGGGAGACGCGGGTCACCTCGGAGGTGAACAGCGACAGCTGGTCCACCATGCCGTTGAAGACCGTGGCGATCTCGCCGAGGACCCCGTCGGCGCCGTCCGGCAACCGGGTGCCGAAGTCGCCGTCCCGGACGGCCGTCAGGCCGTCCAGGAGCTGCCTCAGCTCCTGCTCCCCCGCCTTGCCGCCGGTGCTCCGGCTCCGGGTGGTCCTGCCGCGCCCCGCCGGGCGCGGCTCGCCAACCGTGGTGTCAGCCATGTCCGCCATCGCTCCGCTCGTCCGCCACCGGGTTCATCACGTGCCGTGCTCCCCCGGTCGCACCCGGACGGGCAGGCGGTGTGCTCACACCACGTTCACAGGCCGTCACGCTTGTCATCCGACAAACGTGCAGACACGCCGAGATTACCCCACCCCGGGACGGTCACCGAATCTCCGTCTTTGAGAACACCGGCGTACATGTCAGAAGTTGGGCGTGCGGGCGGCACGGCGGTTCGCGGAGGTCCTTCCGGTGGCCGCCGTTCCACCGGGGAACGGCCGGCGGTCCTCTCCCTCGCGACCCGGCGGCCGGCCGCGTGGACGGCGTGGACCTGCGCTCCGGCACCGCGGGCGGCAGGGAGGCGGAGGGGCCGCCGCCTCAGCCGGAGAACCGGTCCCGGTCGGTGATCACCGAGGGAACTGCCGAGGACAGCAGGCTGACGATGGTCAGCCCTGTCACCAGGGCGACGGCGGCCGTGCCGAACTTCGACTCGGTGGCGATGCCGGTGGTGAAGGGGAACAGCATCATCGCGGCGGTCACCAGGACCACGATCCAGGTGAAGAACCGGCCCGGCCGGGGCGTGGCCACCAGCAGCAGGTGCAGCAGGGCCGTGGCCACCAGGGCCGCGGCGGCGGCGAGGGCGGCGAGGTGGCCGGTGGTGGCGTCCCCCCACGCGCCCGCCCGGTTCGGGGCGAAGACGGGGACTCCGAGGACACCGCGGATCAGGAGTGTGGTGACCACGGCTGCGAGGGCGGCGACGGCGGCGGTCGCCGCACCGGTGGCCCACAGCCGTCCCGCCGCGATCCGCGCCGGCGCCGGTTCCCGCTGGTCACCGCGAGAGGGGTACTGGCCGTAGGGGTCCGGGCCTGTCATGGGTCACCTCGCTGTGTTGAGGTCGGCTCTCTCGCGGATACCCGTAACGGCCCGGCGTTCACCTCGCGCGGCGGCCGTCGCGGCGGCGGGCCGGGTGGCGGGGTCCGTGCCCCCACCGCCCGGCGTGCCCGCTCCCCCGCTCCCCCGCTCACTCCTGCGGCTCGAACGAGCCGTGGCCGGGCGGCCCCGCCACCCGGTAGGTGTTGATCGCCACTCCGGTGGAGGTCGTCCTGCCGCCGGTGCGCTCCAGCGCGGCCGGCACGGCCCCGCCGTCGAACAGGCGCTTGCCGGCCCCCAGGATGACGGGGTAGGTCAGCAGGCGGTACTCGTCGATGAGGCCGTGCGCCATCAGGCTCCGCGCCAGGTTCCCGCTGCCGTGGATCTGCAGTTCGCCCTCCAGCCGCTCCTTGAGCGCGGCGACCTCCTGTACCGCGTCGCCCTTCAGCAGTGTGGAGTTGTGCCACCCGACGCCGTCCAGCGTCCGGGAGGCGACGTACTTGGGCAGGGTGTTGAGGCTGTTCGCCACCAGGTTGTCCGCATCGGTGACGCGCGGCCAGTAGGCGGCGAAGATCTGGTAGGTCCTGCGGCCCAGCAGGAAGGCGTCCGCGGACCGGAAGCCCTCCTCCACGAACCGCCCCATGTCCTCGTCGGCGTAGGGGACCAGCCAGCCGCCGTGCTCGAATCCGCCGTCGCGGTCCTCGTCGGGGCCCCCGGGTGCCTGCACGACCCCGTCCAGGGTCAGGAACTCCGTCAGCGTCACTTTCGCCATCGTCCTCGTCCTCTTCCTCTCCGCTCGGTCTCACGGGTTCGGACCCGCCGGTGCGCCGGAAGTCATCGGTCCCGGTGTGTCTCTTCTTCCGCGCGCCGTTCGGCGCCGGTGACGGCCGTCCGGGTGAGGATGGGGGCATGCTGCTGGCCGAAGTCGCCCGGATCTCGCACCAGGTCGCCCAGACCTCCTCGCGTACGGAGAAGGTCGCCCTGCTCGCCGGGCTGTTCCGCGCGGCCGGCCCCGGGGAGGTCCCGCTCGTCGTCACCTATCTGGCGGGCAGGCTTCCCCGGCGCAGGACCGGGATCGGCTGGAAGGCGCTGAGCCGGGCCGTGCCCCCGGCGGACGCGCCGTCGCTGTCGGTGGCGGACGTGGACCGGGCCCTGGAGGCGATCGCCGCCGTCTCGGGCCGGGGCGCGCAGGCCGAGCGCGGGCGGCTGCTGCACGGGCTGCTGTCCGCCGCCACCGGCGAGGAGCAGCGCTTCCTCGTCCGGCTGATCGGCGGCGAGCTGCGGCAGGGGGCCCTGGACGCGTTCGCCGTCGAGGGCCTGGCGGCGGCGGTGGGCGCGGAGCCGGCCGGGGTGCGGCGGGCGGTGATGGTCGGCGGCTCGCTGGGGCGGGTGGCCCAGGCCCTGCTCGCCCGCGGCCCCGAAGCGCTGGCGGACTTCCGCCTGGACGTGGGACGGCCGGTGCTGCCGATGCTCGCGCAGACCGCGAGGAGCGTGGACGAGGCACTGGACCGGCTCGGGCCGTGCGCGGTGGAGGAGAAGCTCGACGGCATCCGCGTCCAGGTGCACCGCGACGGCCCGGAGGTGCGGGTCTTCACCCGCACCCTGGACGAGATCACCGGCCGCCTCCCGGAGGTGGTGGCCGCCGCCCGGGAGCTGCGGGCCGGGCGGGCGGTCCTCGACGGCGAGGTCATCGCCCTGGGCGAGGACGGCCGGCCCAGGCCCTTCCAGGAGGTGGCCGGCCGGGTCGGGTCGCGGCTGGACGTGGAGCGGGCGCGCGCGTCGCTGCCGCTGTCACCCGTCTTCTTCGACCTGCTGTCGGTCGACGGCCGCGACCTGCTGGAGCTGCCGGCGGCCCGGCGGCACGCGGAACTGGCCCGGGTGGTGCCCGGGCCGATGCGGGTGCTGCGCACGGTCGTCGGGGATCCGCGGGACGAGCGGGCCCGTGCCGCGGCGCGGGAGTTCGCCGACGAGGTGCTGGTGCGCGGCCACGAGGGCGTGATGCTCAAGGCGCTGGACTCCGCGTACGGCGCGGGGCGGCGCGGGGCCTCCTGGCTGAAGGTGAAGCCGGTGCACACCCTGGACCTGGTGGTGCTGGCGGCCGAGTGGGGGCACGGGCGGCGCGCGGGGAAGCTTTCCAACCTCCATCTGGGCGCGCGCCGGGCGGACGGCTCCTTCGCGATGCTCGGCAAGACCTTCAAGGGCCTGACCGACGCCCTGCTGGCCTGGCAGACCGGGCGGCTGCGCGAACTGGCGGTGGAGGACGACGGGTTCACGGTGACGGTGCGGCCGGAGCTGGTGGTGGAGGTCGCCTTCGACGGGGTGCAGCGCTCCTCCCGCTACCCGGAGGGGGTGACGCTGCGGTTCGCCCGGGTGCTGCGCTACCGGGAGGACAAGACGGCGGCGGAGGCGGACACCGTGGAGGCGGTGCTCGCCCTGGCCGGGTGAGCGCTCCGGCGCAGCGCTCCTCCCTCCGGGCCGCCCGATTCCCCTCGCGCGGCGGTAGATCCGGGCGCGGCCCGTTCGTCGTACCGGTGTACGGCAAGAGCCGGAAGGGCCTGTGAGGGAGGACTGCGTGGACGAGACGGTGACGGGAGCGCGGGTCGAGCTGGTGGTGACCGTGGACGTCCCCGGGCGGCGGCTGTGGGACCTGGTCAGCGATGTGACCCGGATCGGCGAGTGGAGCCCGGAGTGCGTCTTCGCCCGCCGGCTGGACGGCGGCGGTGCGAGGCCGCGTCCCGGCACCCGCTTCGAGGGTCTCAACCGGTATCCGGACGGGCAGGCCGCCTGGGTCCTGTGCCAGGTCACCGAGGCGGTGCGGCCGGGCGTCTTCGCCTGGGCCGCGCTGGACGAGCGCGGCGACCCGCGCCGTCCGGCCTCCCTGTGGCGCTACGAGCTGGCGCCCGCCGTCGTCCCGGGGCGGACGCGGGTGCGGCACGTCTTCGAACACGGCCCGGGGAACAGCGGCCTGCGCGAGGCGGCCCGGCGCGATCCCGCGTCGCTGGCCGGACGACTGGCCGAACTGCGCCGCAACATGGCGGCGACCCTCGCCGCGATGGCGCGGGAGGATCGCGAGGATCACACGGCGAACAGCCTGACGGAGGAGGAGCGGTGAAGTACCTGATGCTGGTCTGCGCGGACGGGCCGGTCGAGGCGGACCCGGAGGAGCTGGATCCGCGGGCGTGGGTGGAGGAGATGGACCGCCGGGGTGTGCGGCTGCTTGGCGAGCGGCTGTGCCCGCCGGAGGACTCCACCACGGTGCGGGTGCGTGACGGCGGGCTGCTCGTGACGGACGGGCCGTTCGCCGAGACCCGGGAGCAGATCGGCGGCTTCGACGTACTGGAGTGCGCCGACCTGGACGAGGCGGTCGAGGTCGCCTCGAAGCACCCGATGGCCCGTTTCGGCCTGATCGAGGTGAGGCCGTTCTGGACGGAGTGACCGGACCGGAGGAGGCGGGCGGGGACACCGGGACCGTCGCCACCGCCGTCGCCGCCGCGTACGCCGGGGAGTGGGGCCGCGTCACGGCGGCCCTGATCCGCCTCACCGGCGACTGGGACCTGGCCGAGGAGTGCGCCCAGGACGCCTTCGCCCGCGCCCTGGAGCGCTGGCCCCGCGACGGTGTGCCGCGCCGTCCCGGGGCCTGGCTCACCACGGTGGCCCGCAACCGCGCCCTGGACCGGCTGCGCCGCGACGCGACCGAGGCGGCGAAGCTGCGGGAGGTGGCGCTGGAGGCACACCGGGACGGGGCGGCCGGCGAGGCGGGCTGCGTGCCGGAGGAGACGGGCGGGGTGCCGGACGACCGGCTGCGGCTGATCTTCGCCTGCTGCCATCCGGCCCTCTCCCCGGAGGCCCGGGTCGCCCTGGCCCTGCGCACCCTCGCCGGGCTGGAGACCGCCGAGATCGCCCGCGCCTTCCTGGTCTCCGAACGCACCATGGCGCAGCGCCTGTTCAGGGCGAAGCGGAAGATCCGCCGGGCGGCCGTCCCCTTCCGCGTACCGCCGGCCCACCTGCTGCCGGAGCGGACCGCGTCCGTGCTCGCCGTGCTCTATCTGCTCTTCTCCGAGGGGTACGCGGCGACCTCCGGCACCGGGCTGCTGCGGCAGGGCCTGGCCGACGAGGCGATCCGGCTGGCCCGGCTGCTGGCCGGGCTCGTGCCCGGGGAGCCGGAGGTCCTCGGGCTGCTGGCGCTGACGCTGCTGCACGACGCGCGGCGCGCCGCCCGCACCGGTGCCGCCGGGGAGCTGGTGCCGCTGGAGGAGCAGGACCGCACCCTGTGGGACCGGGCCCGGATCGCCGAGGGGCTGTCCGTCCTGGACGGCGCGCTGCGCCTGCGGCGGCCCGGCCCGTACCAGGTGCAGGCCGCCATCGCGGCGTGCCATGCCGAGGCGCCCGACGCGGCCTCGACCGACTGGGCCCAGATCGCGCTGCTGTACGGTCGGCTGGCCCGTATGGCGCCCGGTCCCGCGGTGGAGCTGAACCGCGCGGTCGCGGTGGCCATGGCCGACGGCCCGGGGGCGGGGCTGGCCCTGCTGGAGTCGCCGGTGGTCGCCGGGCACCGTCTGCTGCCCGCCGTGCGCGCCGATCTCCTGCGGCGGCTGGGCCGGCGGGAGGAGTCCGCCGCCCGCTACCGGGAGGCGCTCGTGCTGGCGGCCACGGAGCCCGAGCGGCGCCACCTCGCCCGCCGGCTGGCCGAGGTCGGCGGATGATGGAGCGGGAGGGCGCGGCCCTCCCGCGCCCTCCCGCGCCCGCCGTAGCCTGGTCGGCGTGGAGCGCCTCGGCACCGCTTACCGCGAGGAGGAGCGCACCGTGACCGAACGCAAACCGCCCGGCGTCGACTTCGAGACATGGGCCGACCGGCAGATCCGCGAGGCGGCCGAACGCGGCGAGTTCGACGAGCTGCCGGGCATGGGCAGGCCGCTGCCCGATCTGGACCAGCCCTACGACGACCTGTGGTGGGTCAGGAAGAAGATGAGCCGCGAGGGGCTGTCGTACCTGCCGCCCGCCCTCGCCCTGCGCAAGGATGCACAGGACGCGCTGGCCGCCGCCCGCCGGGCCCGCTCGGAGCCGGAGGTGCGGCGGATCGTGGCGGGGATCAACGAGAGGATCCGCGCGGCGCTGCGGATGCCGCCGCCCGGTCCCCCACTGGGTCTGGAGCCCTTCGACGCCGAGGAGATCGTACGGGAGTGGCATCAGGGGCGCCGGGAGCGTGAGGGACGCGGGGACGGCGGGCGGCGCACCGCCTGACCTCGCGGGGACGGCCGGCCGCGGGCCCGGCAGACGGATCGGGGCCGGGCCCGCGGCCGGGGCTTCGGGGCGCGGTCAGGCCCGCGCGCCGGGCTCCGGGGGCAGGGCGCCGTCGCGGACCACCTTCGCGTACCAGCGGGCGCTCTCCTTGGGGATGCGCCTGCCGGTGGCGTAGTCCACGTACACCGCGCCGAACCGCTTGCTGTAGCCGTACCCCCACTCGAAGTTGTCCAGCAGGGACCACAGGAAGTAGCCGCGCACGTCCGCCCCGGCCTCGATGGCCCGGTGCACCGCCGCCAGATGGCCGTGGAGGTAGGAGATCCGCTGCGGGTCCAGGACTCGGCCCTCGGGGTCGACGTAGTCGTCGAAGGCGGCGCCGTTCTCGGTGATGACCACCGGCATGCCGGGGAAGTCGTCCCTGACCCGCAGCAGCAGGTCGTACATCCCGCTCGGGTCGATCGTCCAGCCCATGGCGGTGGTCTCGCCGGGCGTGCGGTGGAAGGCGACGTCGTCGCCGCCCGGCCAGGGGCTGTGCTCGCTCGCGCCGTGCCCGTCGGCGTTGTGGGTGCCGGGGCCGGAGGCGGCGGAGACGAGTGTGGGGCTGTAGTAGTTGACGCCCAGGAAGTCCAGCGGCTGGTGGATGTCCGCCAGGTCGCCGTCCCGTACGAACGACCAGTCCGTCAGGTGCGCGGTGTCGCGCAGGACGTCGTCCGGGTACTCGCCGCGCAGCATGGGGCCGGTGAAGACCCGGTTGGCGACGCCGTCGATGCGGCGTGCGGCGTCGAGGTCGGCGGGGTCGTCGGTCAGGGGCCGCACGTGGTGGAGGTTGAGCGTGACGGAGGTCTGCGCGCCTGCGGGGAGGGCGGCGCGCAGGGCCTGGGTGCCCAGTCCGTGGGCGAGGTTGAGGTGGTGGGCGGCGCGCAGCGCGTCCGCCTGGTCGGTGCGGCCGGGGGCGTGGACGCCCGAGCCGTAGCCGAGGAAGGCCGAGCACCAGGGCTCGTTGAGGGTGGTCCAGCGCTCCACGCGGTCGCCGAGCGCGCCGGCGACCAGGGAGGCGTACTCAGCGAACCGCTCGGCGGTGGCGCGCTCCGGCCAGCCGCCGCCCGCGGCGGAGCCGCTGCCGGCCCCGGTCTCCAGCTCCTGCGGCAGGTCCCAGTGGTAGAGGGTGACGACGGGCTTGATGCCCTTGTCCAGCAGCCCGTCCACCAGGCGGCTGTAGAAGTCCAGTCCCTCGCGGGAGGCGGGGCCGCTGCCGCCGGGCTGGACGCGCGGCCAGGAGACGGAGAAGCGGTAGGCGCCCACGCCGAGGTCGGCCATGATCGCCAGGTCCTCGCGCCAGCGGTGGTAGTGGTCGCAGGCGACGTCGCCGGTGTCGCCGTTGCGCGTCCTGCCTGGGGTGTGGGAGAAGGTGTCCCAGATGGAGGGGGTGCGGCCGCCCTCGGCGGCGGCGCCCTCGATCTGGTAGGCGGCGGTCGCGGTGCCCCACAGGAAGCCGGGCGGGAACACCCGGGCGTTCCGGGTCGCCGGGGCGGTTTCTGCTGTACGGGATGCGGTGGCCACGGAGGTCCTTCCGGATCGGTGGTGTCGGGGGAGGATCGGGGGGTGGGTTCGGGGGCGGGAGGGGCCCGGGGCCGCGGGGGTGTCCGGGTCTCCCGGGCGGGGTGTCAGCCCTTGACCGCGCCCTGCATGATGCCGCCGACGATCTGCTTGCCGAAGACGACGAACATCGCCAGCAGCGGCAGGGTGCCCAGCAGCGCGCCGGCCATGATGAGCGACTGGTCGCGCACGTACCCCGCGCTGAGCTGGGTCAGGGCGACGGGGATGGTGGGGTTGGTCATGTCGAGCACGATGAACGGCCAGAAGAAGTCGTTCCAGGCGTGCACGAAGGTGATCATGAAGACCACCGCCATCGCCGGGCGGGCGACCGGCAGGACGATGCTCCAGAAGATCCGCAGGCTGTGCGCGCCGTCCACGCGGCCGGCCTCGATGAGCTCGTCGGGCAGCGCCTCCACCAGGTACTGCCGCATGAAGAACACGCCGACGGCGCTGACCAGGGTGGGGAAGATGACGGCGGGCAGCCTCTGCCCCCAGCCCAGCTCGGTCATCATCATGAACAGCGGCACCACGCTGAGCTGGGGCGGCACCATCATCGTGCCGATGACCAGCATCAGCAGGATGTTGCGGCCGCGGAAGCGCAGCTTGGCGAAGGCGAAGCCGGCCAGGGTGGCGAAGAGGACGGTGGACAGGGCGATCGTCATGGCGACGATGAGGCTGTTGACCAGCGCCGTTCCCATCGCCGCGTCCTCCCACGCGGCCGAGAGGTTCTTCAGCAGGTTGGGGCCGGGGAGGAACGGCGGCGGGGTCTGGGAGACCCGGGTGTTGTCGGTGGAGGCCGCCACCATCGTCCAGTACAGCGGGAACAGGGAGAGCAGCGCGGCCAGTCCGAGCAGCACGTAGGCCACGGGTCCGGCCTTCTGCTGCTGTCCGGCCTTCGGGCGCAGGGACATGCGGATCCGGCGGCTCGTGGGCGCGACGGTGTCCGCGAACGGCTCGGGTACGTCCGCGCGGGGGCGGGCGGTGTCGGTGGTCATGGGATTGCCGCTCCCTGGTCAGGACGTACGGGACTTGAGGCGCTTCACGACGCGCTGCAGGACGAAGGCGAGGATGAGCAGGAGGAACATCGCCCAGGCGACCGTGGCGGCCCGCCCCATCTCGTAGTTCTTCCAGCCCTCCTCGTACAGCAGCAGGCCGAGCGTCTGGTACTGGTTGTCCGCTCCGCCGCTGACGCCGTTCGGTCCCTGGCCGAAGATCAGCGGCTCGCCGAAGAGCTGGGTGGCCCCGATGGTGGACAGCACGATGGTGAAGACGATCGTGGAGCGGATGCCCGGGATGGTGACCTTGGTGAACTGCTGCCAGCGCGAGGCGCCGTCGATGGCCGCCGCCTCGTACCGCTCCTGCGGGATGGCCTGCATCGCGGCCAGGTACAGCAGGGCGTTGTAGCCGGTCCAGCGCCAGATCACGATGGAGGAGATGGCGAACTGGGCCGGCCACTTGCTGTTCTCCCAGTCGACGTTGTCGACTCCGAACAGGCTCAGGAACCAGCTGATCATCCCGAAGTCGCGCTCGAAGAGCATGGTGAACACCAGCGCGGCGGCGCCGATCGAGGTCGCGTAGGGCGTCAGGGCCGCGACCCGGAAGAACGCCGAGCCCTTCAGCCTGTAGTTCAGCAGGTGCGCCAGGCCGAGGGCCATCAGCAGCTGCGGAACGGTGGAGATCACGCCGATGGTGAAGGTGTTCGCCAGCGCGTTCCAGAAGCGTTCGTCCTGCCAGAGCTGCGAGTAGTTCCCGAAGCCCTCCCACTCCATGATGTCCATGGTCGCCAGCTCCACGTCGTGGAGGGAGATCCAGGCCGTGTAGAGCAGCGGGTAGAGGCTGAAGGCGCCGAAGACGACGAAGAAGGGGGCGACGAACGCGTAGGGCGCCGCCTTGATGTCGAAGCGGTGCAGGAGGGTGCCCCACGGCTGCCGGGGGCGCGTCCCGTTCCGGTCGGGGCTCTCCTTGGTGGGGCCGGCTGGTCCGCTCTGCGGCCCGCCGAGGCCGGATGCCGAGGTGGAGGTGGCCACGGGGGCTTCCTTCCTGGAGGTGCGTGGTGGGAGAGGGGGAGGGGGAGGAAGGTGTCGAAGGGCCCCCGGCGGCCGCGCGGGGAGGCGGTGGCCGCCGGGGACCTCAAGGACGGGCGGGCCGGGTCAGTCGACGGCCTTCCTGATGCGCTCGTCGGTGGTCTTCCACGCCTCGGCCGGGCTCTTGCCCTGCTCGACGAGCTGGAGGCCCTGGGAGAAGGTGTCCTTGATGGTGCCGTCCTTGGGGCCGAGCACCTGCTCGTCGGGGATGTCCTGGGCCGCGGCGCCGAAGACCTCGCCGATCGGGGCGTCGCTGAAGTACTCCGACTTCGCCCCGGTCACCGCCGGGGACTTGAGGGCCTCCGCGGAGGAGGGGAAGTTGCCGATCTCCTTGAAGATGTGCTCCTGCTGCTCCGGCGCGGTCAGCCAGGCCACCAGCTTCTCGGCCTCCTCCTTCACCGGGCTGTCCTCCATGACCCCGAGGAAGGAGCCGCCCCAGTTGGCGCCCTTGGGGGCCTTGGCGACGTCCCACTTGCCCTTGTTGGCCTCGCCGGCCTTCTCGCTGATGTGGGCGAGCATCCACGCCGGGCAGACGGCGGTGGCGAAGCTGCTGTTGGCCAGACCCGGGTCCCAACCGGGCTGGAACTGGCGGAGTTTGGCCGTCAGGCCGTCCCTGGCCGCTCCGGTGGCCAGCTCCCAGGCGTCCTTGATGACCGGGTTGTCCTGGTAGATCAGCTCGCCGTTCCTGTCGTAGAACTGCTCGGAGCTGCCGTAGATCATGGCGTTGAACAGGCCGCTGGCGCTGTCCATGTAGGCGGCGTCGCCCTTGAAGCCGTCCTTGAAGTCCTTGCCGACCTCGACGTACTTCGCCCAGTCGCCGTCCCAGAGTTCGGCGACCTCGTCGCGGTCGGTGGGCAGGCCCGCCTTCTCGAACATGTCCTTGCGGTAGCAGACCGCCATCGGGCCGATGTCCGTGCCCAGTCCGATCACCCTGCCGTCGCCGGTGGTGACCTGGCTCTGCTTCCAGGGCAGGAAGTGGTCGGTGTCCGGGACGCCGGAGAGGTCGGCGAACTTGTCGGCCCGGGTGTCGGCCAGTTCCTTGGCGCGGCCGATCTCTATGCCCTGGATGTCCTTGAGGCCGCTGCCGGCGGCCAGCCGGGTCTGCAGCGCCGTGTAGTACGTCTGCTCGTCGCCGGCTATCTCGGCCTTGATGACGATGTCCGGGTTCTCCTCCATGTACTTCTCGAGGAGGCCGGTCTCCTTGATGCCCATGACGCCGAACAGCCCCATGGTGACGACGGTCTTGCCGTCCTCGGTCTTCGCGTCGCCGCTGTCGCCGCCGCCCGAGCAGCCCGCCACGAGCGTGAGGGCGGCGGCCGACGCGACGGCCACGACTCTTGTACCGAACAGCTTGCGGGCACTGCCCATGGCGTCCTCCTTGCGGGCGGCGACGGATCACCGCGGTGCGGTCCCGCCGGGCCGCACGGGCCCGGCGGGTGGAATCGTTCCCATTCGGGGGTGGGAGCGTTCCCATCAGGTTGTGGAAGACTGTCCCCAGGAACGGGCGCTGTCAAGGACGAGCGCCGGATCCGTTACCCGCCGAGGCTTCCGCGAGCACCGGCGCCACAGCGGTCGCCGCACGGCCGTCTGACACAATGCGCTGGTGAGCGCCGTGCGCGGCGCGACGCAGACAGAGGAGGCGGGTACGCCATGGGGGCCACTCGGCGGCCGACCATCAAGACCGTGGCCGCCCGGGCCGGAGTGGGTCGCACCACCGTCTCCCGGGTCCTCAACGGCTCCCCCCTGGTCAGCGACGAGGCCAGAGCGGCGGTGCAGACGGCGATCGCCGAACTGGGCTACGTGCCCAACTCCGTGGCGCGGTCGCTGGTCACCAGCAGGACCGACTCCATAGCCCTGGTCATACCGGAGTCGGAGAGCCGGCTGGGGTCGGAGCCCTACTTCTCGGCCGTGATCCGCGGGGTGAGCAACGGCCTGGCGGGCACCCAGATCCAGCTGCTGCTCACCCTCGTCCGCGACCAGCGGGAGATGGACCAGCTCACCCGCTTCCTCACCGCGCGCCGGGTGGACGGCGTGCTGCTGGTCTCGGTGCACCGCGACGATCCGCTGCCCGGCCTGCTGGAGGAACTCGGGCTGCCGACCGTCCTGGCCGGGCGCCGCTCCCCGGCCGAGTCGCTGAACCACGTGCACTCGGACAACATCGGCGGCGCGCGCGACGCGGTGCGCCACCTCGTCGAACGCGGACGGCGCGAGATAGCGACCATCACCGGCCCGGTGGACATGGACGTCGCCGACGGCCGCCTGCGGGGCTGGCGGGACGCGCTGGACGAGGCCGGGCGGGAGGTGCGCGGGGAACTGGTCGCCCCCGCCGACTTCACCGAGGAGGGCGGACGCCGTGCCATGCGCGGGCTGCTGGAGCGCCGCCCCCGCCTGGACGCGGTCTTCGCGGCCTCGGACGTGATGGCGGCGGGCGCCCTGGCCGAACTGCGCCGCCAGGGGCGGCGGGTGCCGGACGACGTGGCGGTGGTGGGCTTCGACGACTCGATCGTCGCCCGGCACACCGACCCGCCGCTGACCACCGTGCGGCAGCCCGTGGAGGAGATCGGGCGGAGGATCACCGAACTGCTGCTGCGGGAGATCGGCGAGCCCGGCGGCGTGCGGCAGCACGTGGTGCTCCCCACCTCGCTCGTCGTGCGCGACTCCACCTGACACCGCCCGCGCATACCGCCCGCGCACGGCCCCCGTACCCGGCGGCGGGCGGCGCCGCCGAACGGGCCGCCGGCCGAGCGCGGTCGCTCCCGGCCGGTCTCCCGGAGCGCGCCGCGGAGGGCGTCCGGCGAGTGTTCGCTTTCCGCAGCGCGAGAAGACCGCGCCTGGCAGCATGGTTGCCCCACTCGGCGGGTGCCGCCCTGTCCCGACACGCTCCCACGCGGAAGGTTGTGAAGGCCCGGATGAACCAGTCCAGGGAACCCCTCACCAGCAAGATCGACGTCACCGTCCCCACTGCCGCGCGCATGTACGACTACTACCTGGGGGGCAAGAACAACTACGCCGTCGACCGGGAGGCGGCCGAGAAGCTCCTGGAGGTCGTCCCCAGCACCCAGGCGCTGGCGCTCAACAACCGCCGCTTCCTGCAGCGCGTGGTGCGCGTCCTGGCGCGGGAGTACGGGATCCGGCAGTTCATCGACCACGGCTCCGGCCTGCCCACCCAGGACAACGTCCACCAGGTCGCGCAGCGGGTGGACCCCGAGGCGCGCGTGGTCTACGTGGACAACGACCCGATCGTGCTGGCCCACGGCCGCGCGCTGCTGGCGGAGAACGAGAACACCACCGTCATACAGGCGGACATGTGCGACACCGACGGCGTCATGGACCACCCGGACACCGTCCGGCTGATCGACTTCGACCGGCCCGTCGCCGCCCTGTTCAACTCCGTCTTCCACTGCGTTCCCGACTCCGCCGACCCGGCCGGTGTGGTCAAGCGCGTGGCCGACCGGCTGGCGCCGGGGAGCATCTTCGTGATCTGCCAGCTGGTCAGCGAGGACGCCGAGACGCGCAGGTCCGTGACCGAGTTCATGGACAGGAGCACCGGGGGCAACTGGGGCAGGGTCAGGGAGCCGCACGAGGTCGAGCGGTTCTTCGAGGGGCTGGAGATCCTCGAGCCCGGCCTGGTGGAGGTCTCCACCTGGCGGCCGGACTCGGACGTGGGTCCCAGGCAGCGCACCTGGGAGTGGAAGGAGTTCGGGGGCGTCGCCCGCAGGCCCTGAGACTCCGCCGCCCCGTTCGTGTGTGGGGCCGCCCTCCCGGGAGGGCGGCCCCACACACGAACGGGGCGCTCCCGCCCACGTGTTCAGCCCAGCCGCTCCAGGAGCTCCTCCAGGAAGGCCACGCTGTCCACGGGGGTCTCGGCGACCGCGCACAGCCGGTCCATGATGGACAGGTAGTGGTCGACGTCCTCCTCCTTGTCCAGGTAGAGCGCGCTGGTCAGCTGCTCCAGATAGACGACGTCGGACAGGTCCGGCTCGGGGAAGCGCAGTATCGTCACCGGGCCGCCCACCGCGGCCAGGCCGCCGGTCTCGAACGGCGCGACCTGCAGCGTGACGTTCGGCCGCCGCGCCGCCTCGACCAGACGGCGGAGCTGACCGCGCATCACCCCGGTGTCGCCGAGCGGGCGCCGCAGGGCGGCCTCGTCCAGGACCGCCCACAGGCGCGGGGCGTCCGGCCGGGTGAGCAGCGCCTGCCGCTCCATCCGCAGCCGGACCCGCCGGTCGTTCTCCTGGGCGGAGGCGTGGGGGTGGCACAGACGGGTCACCGCGCGGGCGTACTCCTCCGTCTGCAGCAGGCCCGGGATGAACTGCACCTCGTAGGTGCGGATGACCGCGGCGGCCTCCTCCAGACCGAGGTGCCGCTCGAACCACTCGGGGAGGACGTCGCTGTAGCGGTGCCACCATCCGCGGGTGTTCGTCTGGCGGGTCAGGGCGAGGAAGTCCGCCCGCTCGTCCTCGTCCAGCACCCCGTAGAGCGTCAGCAGGTCCGCGACGTCGCGCTCCTTGCACGCGCCCTGGCCCCGCTCCAGCCGGCTGACCTTGGCGGTGGAGCCGCGGATCGCCTTGGCCGCCTCCTCCAGGTCGATGCCGCACTCCTTGTGCAGCCGCCGCAGCTGGGAGCCGACCACCAGGCGTAGCACCGTGGGACTGCCCTTGGGATGCTCGATATAGCGCTTTATCGACAAGGAGCGGCTCGGTTCGGCGGCCATGCGTGCTCTCCTGAGTAAAGGGACAGACACTCAGTGTGCCACCGCCACCGCCGCGCCGTACAGCGGCGTCCCCGGGTGACCGCCGGTTCGGCCGATCCCGCGGAAGCACTCCCTCCGGCCCCGGCCGGCCGCGGCTCAGCCGACCATGTCGTCGAACTCGCCGTCCTTGGCGCCCTGGAGGAAGGCCGCCATCTCCTCACGGGTGTAGACGAGGGCAGGGCCGTCGGGGTGGCGGGAGTTGCGCACGGCCACCGCACCGTCCGGCAGCGGGGCGAGTTCGACGCAGTTGCCCATGCTGCTGCGGCGGCTCTTGCGCCATGCCGCGCCCTCGAGCTCCGCGGCCGGCATGCCGTTGACGGTCTGCTGCATTGTCGCCCCTCACTGGCCGCGGCCGCGCCCTCGGGCCGGGCCGCGGTCCATGACGTTCCGTTGCTGCGCGTACAGGCGTCGGCGGCGCTGCAATTACACCTGCAAGCGCAGATGTAATTGCAGCACCGTGCGACAGTCGAGGATAGTAGTCCCGGTGGCCGGTTCCCGTACCCGGTTCTCCGACAGGCTCCGATCCGTACGGACCCGTCGGTCCGTACGGGCCGGCGGCGGTCAGGCCGCGGTGGCGGAGCAGGCGACGGCCGCCGGGGCGGAGTCGGCGGACGCCACGAGACCGAACGACACGCCGCTCCCGGCGGGGACCGTTCCGTTCCAGGCGGCGTTGCGCACGGCGGCGGAGCCGTCCGCGCCGGCTTCGAGGACTCCGTTCCAGGCATGGGTGATCCGTCCGCCTCCGTCCAGGACGATCCGGACCGTCCAGCCGGAGATCGGCCCGGTCCCGGTGTTGCCCACCGTCACCTCGCCCTGGTAGCCGCCCTGCCAGCTCGACGTCACGCGGAACGAGGCGGTGCAGGCGGCCTCGTCCCGGCCGGGGTCGTCCGGGTCACCGGGCTCACCGGGCTCACCGGGCTCACCGGAACCGTCCCCCGCCAGCAGGCCCGCCAGGGCCGGGAACCAGCGGGCGGCGATCTTCTCGTCGCCAGAGGCGTTGGGGTGCACGCCGTCGTAGGTGTCACTCGCGGTGCTGAAGCCCGTCCACTGGTCGACCGCGATCACCGGCGATTCGGGGGTGCTCTTGGAGCGGGCCCAGTCCGGGATCCGCTCGTTGAGCGCCACGACGCGCCCGGCGCACTCATCGCAGGTGGCGGGGTTCATCGGGATGATCTGAGCGACGAGGACCTTCATGCCCGGGTTGCTCGCCCGCATCTGGTCAACCAGGGTGCCGTAGGCGGCGAGGACGGTCTCCGGCGAGCGGTTGCTCCAGACGTCGTTGGTCCCGAAGTGCATGACAACGATGTCCGGCCGAGTGGCGGCCAGCCAGCCCGGCAGCAGGTTCCGGCTCGCCACATCGGTCACCAGCGCGCCGCCGTGCCCTTCGTTGTCGCCGTCGTGGGGTTGCCCGCACCCCTGGGGGCCGAGCGTTCCGACGAAGTCGACGTCCGTGTGGCCCGCGTCCTGGAGGCGGTTCCACAGCAGTGAGCGCCAGCATCCCGGCGAGCCGGTGATGGAGTCGCCCAGCGGCATGATCCGCACCGGCTCCGCGGCGGCGGCCGCCGGGGCCGCGGTCGCGGCGCCCGGCCCGAGGGGCCCGAGGAACCCCAGAAGCACTGCCAGGGCGGTCAGGGCCGCCCGTAAGAGGTGTCTGCTGCGCATGGTCGTCCTTCCGATGGAATGGGAGCGCTCCCAACAGAGTCATCAAGCCACCGCGTCGACGGCGCGTCAAGGATCGCGGACGCCGGAGACCGCTCCCCCGCCTCCGGGGGCGCCCCGGGAGCGGCTGCTCTACCCTCGGAAGACAGGGCGGCGATCCCTCCGCGGAAGGGCCCCGAACTCCCGGAATCCCCGGAACCCCGGAACTCCCGGAAAGCGGTCCGCGGTCGACGGCCGTGTGCGATGATCGGCACCCGTCAACGGTCGCCGAGCCTCGGGGTGGGCCGACGGAAGCGGAACAGACGCCTCCATACGGTCCAGCGCCCCTCTTCCCGACGAGCCGCCGCCCACGGCCCGGAAGACCCTTGAGGTGCCAGAGGCGGGGTGCGAGTGGGGAGAGTCGTGACAGCGAACGGCAGCGGTGGCCACCGGCGGCACAGGCCCGTGCGGAGCGGCCGGACGCCTGTGCGCATGCGCCGCGCGACCGCCGCCCTGGCCCGTCCCCGCGCCTCCCGCAGCCGCCTGGCCTGGCTCAACCAGGCGAGCACCATGATCGGCACGACCCTCGACCTGGAGCGGACCGCGCAGGAGCTGGCCGACTTCGCCGTACCGCGGCTGGCCGACGGCGCGGCCGTCGACCTGCTGGAGTCGGTGCTGCGCGGCGGGGGCGGCGAGCGGGGGACGGGAGCGGAGGCGCCGGTCACCCGGGCCGTCGCGGTGTCCTCGGTCGTCGAGATGGAGGACCTGGAACCGGACGAGCCCGGCGAGCTCTCCGTCCATCCCCAGACACTGCTCTCGGTCCACTGCCTGCGGGCCCAGGAGCCGGTCCTGCTCGGCCGGATGAGGCGCGACGACTACGTGCGGGTGGCCCCGACGCCCAGCGCGGCGGCAAAACTGCGCCAGGCGGGGGTGCACAGCTACATGGCCGTGCCGCTGACCGCCCGCGGTGTGCTGCTCGGGGTCGCCGACTTCATCCGCGGCCCAGGCAGCCCCCCGTTCACCCGCGCCGACGTCGAGCTGGCGACGGAGCTGGCCTCCAAGGCGGCGGTCTTCATCGACAACGCCCGCCTCTACGGACGCGAGCGCGAGCACGTCCTCTCCCTCCAGCGCAGCCTGCTGCCCCGCGCCACGCCGAACACACCTGGCCTGGACGTCCTCACCCACTACACGCCGAGCCTGGACCCCGGCGGGGTCGGCGGCGACTGGTTCGACGTGGTCGCCCTGCCCGGCGGCCGGACGGCCCTGGTGGTGGGGGACGTCATGGGCCACGGGGTGCCCGCGGCGGCCACGATGGGGCGGCTGCGCACGGTCGGCCGTACGCTGCTGGCCCTGGACACCGCCCCCGACCGCGTACTGGCCCGGCTGGACCTGGCCGCCCGCGACCTGGAGGACGACCAGGTGGCCACCTGCCTGTGCGCCGTCTACGACCCGGCAACCGCGAGCTGCACCATCGCCGGCGCCGGGCACATGCCGCCGCTGCTGGTGGACGCCGACGGCACCGTCTCGCGGGTCGAGGTGCCCGCCGGGGCGCCGCTGGGCGCCGGGGTGATCCCCTATGACGCCACCACCGTGCCGGTGCCGGCCGGGAGCCGCCTGGTTCTGTACACCGACGGCCTGGTCAAGACGCGCCGGGGGGACATCGACGTACAGCTGCGGCTGCTGGCGAAGACCGCTCCGGAGCTGGTGGAGCGGCTGCTGGAGCACCGGAACCCGGACGGGATCGCGCCGGGGGGTGTGGAGCGCCTGGACGAGTCCGTCCTGCTGGTGGCCGCCGGCGGGAAGCTGCCGCCGGGCACCGATCTGTGCGTGTGGCCGCTGCCGCCGGACGGCACCGCCGCCTCCGTGGCCCGCTCGCTGGTCACCGAGCGGCTCGCCCGCTGGGGCCTGGAGGAGCTCTCCGACGTCGCCGAGCTGGTCGTCAGCGAACTGGTCGGCAACGCCCTGCGGTACGGCGGCGGGCCCGGGCAGCTGCGTCTGATGCGGCACGAGAGGCTGACGCTGGAGGTCTCCGACACCGGCCCCGACCTGCCCCAGATCCAGCACGCGGAGCTCAGCGACGAGGGCGGGCGCGGCCTGCAGCTGGTCAACATGCTCAGCCGCAACTGGGGTTCGTGCCGCACGCCCGGTGGGAAGGTCGTCTGGGCGGAGCAGGACATCCCCCACACCGTCTCCTGAGGCGCCCGGCCCGGGGGCGGGGCGGACCGGGGTGCGGGGCGGGCCGAAGAAGGGCGGGAGCCGGCGTGGAGCAGGCGCGGTACGTGCGTTTCCAGGGTGCGGACCGGGGTGGACGGGACGTCCACCCCGGGGTCTTCGCACTGGTCAACAACCTGGCCCGGGAGGGCCGGCTGACCGCCGGGCAGGAACTCTTCCGGCGGGTCAACAACGCCTGGTACGACGCCAACTACACCAACCCCACCTCCGTCGACCCCACGGTCTACGACCCCGCGGTGAACCCGGGCGCGGTGGCGTGGTTCAAGTCCTCGGCCCGGCACCTGATCGAGCGCGTGGACGGCTATCTGGAGATCCTGGCCGCGCACGGCATCGAGTACCGGTGCCTGCGGTCCTCGGACCCGGGGCGGATCGTCTACGAGGACGACGACCAGGTCGTCGCCGTGCCGCACCCCCGCTCCGGGTAGCGCACGGCCCGCACCGGCGGCCTGCCGACACGGCCGGCGCCGGTGCGGCCGGTCAGTACGGCTGGTCAGTACGGCCGGGCGGCCCCCCGGTGGTCGAAGGCGAGCCGGTGCGCCTGCTCCCGGGGGAAGCTGACCGTCTCCGGGTCGCCGTCGGACGTGTAGCGCTCGACCGTGCCGTCGGCCAGCTTGTCCAGCCAGGCCGAGGAGCTGTACGCGCCCTCCTCGGCGGTGGCCTCCTGGGAGCGGATGCGGGGGATGGCGCCGGGGTCGAGGTCGGCGGAGTAGGGAGAGGGGGCGGGGCGGCCGCCGGCGAGGTACACGCCCTGGTGGCGGTAGCGCACGCCGCCGTACTCGCCGGTGAGGGCGAGCTGCCGGTCGCGGGGCATGGAGCCGTAGGGAAGCGCCATCGACACCACCGGCGAGTCGGGCAGCGCCTTGTCGATCAGCCACTGGTTGGAGGCGATGTCCCACTGGACCATCGCGTCGTCGGCGTCCTCCAGGACGCTGTGCTTCAGGGTGTGGTTGCCGACCTCGAACCCGTGCTCGTCCAGCCACTTCAGCGTCTTGCGGCCGCCGGGTTCGCCGAACGGGTCGGCGTTGACGAAGAAGGTCGCCACGGGCCGGAATCCCGGGTGGCGCTCGGCCACGTCCATGAGGATGCCCACCGCGGTGCCGGGGTCGGGGCGGCCGTCCGCGCCGAGCCGGAACTGGCTGGGGGTCGAGTCGTCGAAGGTGAGCACCACCGGATGCGTTCCGGCGGGTATGTCCATCTCGCCACTGGTGAACTCCCGCGCGGTGACGGGTACGTAGCCCTCCCGTGCCAGCCGCTCCAGCTCGGCGCGGAACTCCTGGGGGGTGCGGTCGTCGATGCTCGCGGGTTCGTCCACGATCCGGTGGTACATCAGCACCGGTACGGCGCCCAGCTCGTTGGCCCGTACCGCCGCCGGGTCGGTCTCCCCCGAGCCGTCCCCGGCCTCGCCCCGCGTCTTCGCGGTTCTGTCCCCCTGCGGGTTCTGGTGGGAGTCCCGCTGCTCGTTCCACGGTGCCTTCGGCGCCTGGTCGTCGGGGGTCGCGGGGGTCCGGGAGCCGGCTGTCGCGGAGCAGCCGGCGAGGACTATGGCGATCGCGGCCAGCGCCGCGCGGTCACCTCGGATGATGTGGCGCATGGTGCCCTCCGGGTGTCGGGAAGGGTGACGTCCGGCCGGTCGCCGGGCCGTCTCCCCCAGACTCCGGTAGCGGTGCGTTCTTCTCCTGTCACGCTCGGCCGATCGGTGGAGGGTGGGCCGTTCGGCCGTCACCCGCCCGGGGCCGCCGGTGCGGCCGGTTCCGGGCGGGTTCCGGGCGGGTTCCGGCTGGGTCCGGCCCGTGGGGTTCACTCCGGGGGCGGGGCCGGCGGGAGCGGCGGCACGGGCAGGACCAGGGCCGCGTGGGCGTGCGCGGGGACGGCGGGGCTGCGGGGCGCCACCGGCCTCACGCGTACGTAGTCGGCGCCCTGCTCGGGGCGGGGGTCGGCCTCGCCCTTGTTGGGCCACAGGGACATCGCCCGCTCGGCCTGGGCTGTGATGGTCAGCGACGGGTTGACGCCGAGGTTGGCGGAGACGGCCGAGCCGTCCACGACCGAGATGCCCGGGTGGCCGTAGAGCCGGTGGTAGGGGTCGATGACGCCCTCCTCGGGGGAGGCGCCGATCGGGCAGCCGCCCAGGAAGTGCGCGGTCAGCGGTTTGCCCATCAGCTCGCCGAGGTTGGTCCCGGGGAAGCCGCCTATCTCCTCCGCCAGCAGCCTGACCGCCTCGGCGCCCTCGGGGATGTGGTCCGGGTTGGGCGTGCCGTGGCCCTGCTTCGCCGTCAGCAGGCCCTTGCCCAGTCCCTTGGGCTTGCGGTAGGTGGTCAGGGAGTTGTCCAGGGACTGCATCACCAGACCGATGATCGTCCGCTCCGACCAGCGGTAGGTGGTGGCGGTGCGCGCCACCAGTACCGGGTGCCGCAGGAACTGGAGTGCCGCGGCGAGCCATCCGGGCAGCGGGCCGTCCCTGCGGTACTGCGGCACGCAGAGCAGGGCCATGAGGTTGGAGCCCTTGCCGTAGCGGACGTTCTCGATGTGGGTGTTGTCGTTCGGGTGGATGGAGGAGGTGATGGCCACCCCCTTGGTGAAGTCCGGCTCCGCGTCCGGCCCGTGCTTCCTGCGGTAGCGGCGGGGGAAGGTCAGGGCGCCGACCAGGGCCTCGGAGTTGGTGCGGGTCAGCTCCCCCAGCCTCGGGGAGATGTGCGGCAGGACGCCCTCGTCGCGCATCCGGTGCAGCAGCGTCTGGGTGCCGTAGGTGCCGGCGGCCAGGACGACCCGGCGGCAGCGCAGCACGGTGCGTCTTCTCCTGCGGCGCCCGGCGGTGGGGACGGTGGTCACGGTGAAGCCCCCGGCGCCGTCCTCGGCCACCTCGGTGACGGTGGTCATCGGATGGATGACCGCGCCCTCCTTCTCGGCGAGGTACAGGTAGTTCTCGGTGAGGGTGTTCTTGGCCCCGTGCCGGCAGCCGGTCATGCAGGAGCCGCACCCCAGGCATGCGGTACGGGAGGGGCCGGCGCCGCCGAAGTAGGGGTCGGGCGCCTCCTCGCCCGGCGCGGCCCTCACCTCGCCCCCGGCGTCCTCGCCGTCGCCGAAGAAGACGCCCACCGGGGTGAGCCGGAAGGTGTCGCCCACCCCCATCCGCCGGGCGACGTTCTCCAGATGGATGTCGGCGTCGGTCTTGGTGGGGTTGGTGCGCACTCCCAGCATCCGCTTCGCCTGGTCGTAGTACGGCTTCAGCTCCTCCTGCCAGTCGGTGATGCGGCCCCACTGGCGGTCGGTGAAGAAGGCCGGCGGCGGCACGTAGAGCGTGTTGGCGTAGTTCAGCGAACCCCCGCCCACCCCCGCGCCGGCCAGGATCATCACCTTGTCCATCAGATGGATGCGCTGGATGCCGTACAGGCCCAGCGCCGGAGCCCACAGGTAGTTCCGCAGGTCCCAGGAGTTCTTCGGCAGCGTCCGGCGGGTGAAGCGCCGCCCCGCCTCCAGCACCCCGACCCGGTAGCCCTTCTCCGTCAGCCGCAGCGCGGACACCGAACCGCCGAAGCCGGAACCGACCACGACCACGTCGTAGTCGTAGTCGTACGCGCCGTCGCCGTCGCCGCCCCGGCCGTTGTGGTGAACACCGTGGTGTCCGCCGTGGTGCTCGCTCATGGCTGCCCCCTCACTTCCGGTAGAGGGCGTCGATCCGGTCCGCGTGGGCGGCGGCCACGGCATGGCGCTTGATCTTCAGCGACGGGGTCAGCAGGCCGTTGTCCTCGGTGAACTCCCCCTCGACCAGGGCGAAGCGGCGGATCGACTCCGCCCGGGAGACGGCCTCGTTCGCGTAGTCCACGGCGCGCTGGACGTCGGCGAGGAGCTCGGGGTCCTTCTCCAGCTCTGCGAAGGGGGTGTCCAGGGGGCGCCTGCGCACCGACAGCCAGTGCTCCAGGGCTTCGGGTTCGAGGGTGATGAGCGCCGCCACATAGGGGCGGCCGTCGCCGACCACCATGCACTGCCCGATCGGCGGCCGGCTGCGCAGCCGGTCCTCCAGCACGGCCGGGGAGACGTTCTTGCCGCCGGAGGTGACGATGATGTCCTTCTTGCGGCCGGTGATGGTGAGGTAGCCCTCCTCATCCAGCGAGCCGAGGTCTCCGGTGGCGAGCCAGCCGTCCCTGAGGGCCTGGGCGGTGGCCTGCGGGTTGTTCCGGTAGGAGGTGAAGACGACGCTGCCCCTGATCAGCACCTCGCCGTCGTCGGCGATGCGCACGGCGGTGCCGGGGACGGGCTGTCCGACCTTTCCCGGGCGCGGGTCCAGGGGCGGGACGAGGGTGGCCGCGGCGGTGGTCTCGGTGAGGCCGTAGCCCTCGTAGACGATGATGCCGCAGGCGGCGAAGAAGAGGTTGAGGCGGCGGTCCAGGGGGGAGCCGCCGCTGATGGCGTAGTGGAGTCTGCCGCCGAGCTCCTTGCGCACGCGCCGGTACACCAGCAGGTCGTACAGGCCCCGGGCGAGGGAGAGTTTGAGGCCGGGGCCGGTCCCGGCGCCGCGGAAGGCGTCCATGAAGGCCTCGCCGTAGCGCACGGCGATGCGGTCGGCCCGCTCGAAGGAGGAGCCGCGGCCGATCCTCTCGGCCGTGGCGCGTCCGGTGTCGTGGATCTTCTCGAAGAGGTAGGGCACGCCGACGAGGAAGGTGGGGCGGAACCGCTTGAGTTCGGGCCGCAGTTCGTCGGGCTTGATGCTGGGCCAGTGGCCGAGTTCGATGCGCGCCTGGAGGCAGGCGATCTGGATGGTGCGGCCCAGGATGTGGGCCAGCGGCAGGAACAGCAGGGTGGAGGCCTTCTGGCCGGTGGCCGCCTCGAAGACCGGGTGCAGCAGTTGCACGGTGTTGTACGCCTCGGCCCGGAGGTTGCCGTGGGTCAGCACGCAGCCCTTGGGGCGGCCGGTGGTGCCGGAGGTGTAGCAGATGGTGGCGACGGTGTCGGAGGTCAGGCCCGCGCGGCGTTCGGTCACCTTCTCGTCGCCCACCTCCCTGCCCAGGTCGGAGAGTTGGGCGACGGCCCCGGCGTCGATCCGCCAGGTGCGCGGCGGTTCGGGGAGGGAGACCGAGGCGGCCGCGGCGGTGACGGCGTTCTCCTCGGTCTCCACGATCAGGAACCGGGCGCCGGAGTCGTGCAGGATCCACTCGATCTGCCCTGCCGAGGAGGTCGGGTAGACCGGTACGGTCTGCCCGCCGGCCGCCCAGACTGCGAAGTCGAACAGCTCCCACTCGTAGCGGGTCCGGGACATCAGCGCGACCCGGTCGCCGGCCTGGAGCCCGGCGGCGATCAGCCCCTTGGCGACCGCGTTCACCTCACGGGCGAAGGCCTCCGCGGTGACCGGGGCCCAACGGCCCCCCTCCCTGCGGCGCAGCACCACCGCGCCGGGGTCCTGTTCGGCGCCGGTGAAGGGGATGTCGGCGGTGGTGCCCCGGGCGGCGGGCGGCGGGGTGCGCCAGGAGGAGCGCGCCTCGCGTACGGCGCCGCCTTCCCGGATCAGCTCCACCGCCACACGGTCGGCGAGTTCGCTGCGCTGCTTCGCCCTCTTCAGATCCTTGCGTACGCCCATGGTCGGCTCCTGTTCGCGGCGTGGGGAGGACTGCACTGGCCGGTGTGGGGGGTGGGAGGTGCGGGTCGGGTTCGGGGAGCGGGGTCGGTGTCTGTTCCCGCGTCTGTGCCGGGCCGGGGAGAGGGGCGGGCCCGTACGGGCGGCGGCTCGTACGGGCCCGGCGGTCAGCGTTCGAGGAGCGCGGTCACGCCCTGCCCGCCCGCGGCGCAGATCGATATCAGGCCGCGTACGGTCGGCTCCCCCGCGTCGGCGGGTCCGCCGCGCTCGGCGGCCTTCTCGTGGAGCAGCTTGGCGAGGGTGCCCACGATCCGGCCGCCGGTGGCTGCGAAGGGGTGCCCGGCGGCGAGGGAGGAGCCGGCCACGTTGAGCCGGTCGCGGTCGACGGTGCCCAGCGGGCCGGGCAG
Source organism: Streptomyces nanhaiensis (assembly GCF_046614825.1). NCBI lineage: Bacteria > Bacillati > Actinomycetota > Actinomycetes > Kitasatosporales > Streptomycetaceae > Streptomyces > Streptomyces nanhaiensis. The sequence continues at coordinate 38,195 of NZ_JBKJFM010000007.1, read as the reverse complement.
ACCCAGGCGGCGGGTGCAGAAATCCTCGTCCTCCCAGGCGGCGAGGGTGGCCAGGACCTGGGAGGCGAACGCCTCGTGGATCTCGTACAGATCGAGGTCGCCCAGTTTCAGCCCGGCGGCCCGGAGCAGCTCCGGCACGGCGTACACCGGTGCCATGAGCAGCCCGTCGGAGCCGCCGACGAAGTCGACGGCGGCGGTGCGGGAGTGGGTGAGGTAGGCCAGGACCGGCAGACCGCGCTCGGCGGCCCACTCCTCGCTCGCCAGCAGCACGGTGGAGGCGCCGTCGGACAGCGGCGTGGAGTTGCCGGCGGTCATGGTGGCCCCCTCGCCCTCGCCGAACACCGGCCTGAGCCGGGCGAGTTTCTCCGGCGTGCTGTCCGGACGCAGGTTCTGGTCGCGCTCCAGGCCCCGGAAGGGGGTGACCAGGTCGTCGAGGAGGCCGCGCTCGTAGGCGGCGGCCAGGCGCCGGTGGCTGGTGGCGGCCAGGGCGTCCTGGTCGGCGCGGGTGATGCCCCACTCGGCGGCGGTTCGGGCGGCGTGCTCGCCCATCGACAGGCCGGTGCGAGGCTCGGCGTTGCGGGGGATGTCGGGGACGGCGTGCCTGGGGCGCAGCCGGGCCAGGGCGCCCACGCGCTGGGGCAGGGAGCGGGCGCGGCGGGCCTTGAGCAGCAGTTTCCGCAGGTCGTCGTTGACGCCCAGCGGTGCGTCGCTGGCGGTGTCCACGCCGCCGGCGACGCCGCACTCGATCTGCCCCAGGGCGATCTTGTTGGCGACGAGGATGACGGTCTCCAGACCCGTTCCGCACGCCTGCTGGACGTCGTACGCGGGGGTGCGGTGGTCCAGTGCGCTGCCGAGCACCACCTCCCGGGCGAGGTTGAAGTCCCGGCTGTGCTTGAGGACCGCGCCCGCGGCGAACTCCCCCAGCAGTTCGCCGCGCAGGCCGTGGCGCTCGACCAGGCCGGCCAGCGCGGCGGAGAGCATCTCCTGGTTGGAGGCGGTGGCGTAGGGCCCGTCCGCCCGGGCGAAGGGGATGCGGTTGCTGCCGACGATCGCGACGCGGCGGACGGCCGTTGCCATGGCCACTACTCCTTGTGGTAGGAAACCCCTCTACTTACTTCGGAGTAAACTTACTCATGCGTAAGGAGAAATCAATGGTGGACCGCTACCAGAAACTGACGGCTTCCGGACCCGGCGCCCTCCTCGCCCGGCGCCTGGGCCTGCCGCGCCCGGAGATACTGGAGCGCCACCGCCCGGGCCGCCCGGTCCTGTCCGGCCCGGTGGTCGTGGACGGCGCCGAGGGCGGCCGGCTGACCGGGCCGCTGCGCGAGCTGGTGGCCTCGCTGCCGGGCGCGGCGAGCGGCTCCGCGGGCTCTCCCGCTTCCCCCGGCTCTCCCGCTTCCCCCGGCTCCCCCGGCTCCCCCGGTTCCCGGAACGCCACCGCCGCACTGGTCTTCGACGCCACCGGCATCACCGACAGCGGCGGGCTGCGCGCCCTGCACGACTTCTTCCACCCGCGGATCCGTTCACTGGCCCCCTGCGGCCGGGTCGTGGTCCTCGGCACCCCGCCCGAGGCGGCCGGCGGGGTGCGGCAGGCCGTCGCCCAGCGGGCGCTGGAGGGCTTCGTTCGCTCGGTCGGCAAGGAGCTGCGGCGCGGGGCGACCGCGCATCTGCTGCTCGTCGCGCCCGGGGCGGAGGACGCGGTGGAGTCCACGCTGCGCTTCGCGCTCTCGGCCCGTTCGGCCTACGTCTCCGGCCAGGTGGTCCGGATCGGGCGGCCCGTGGAGGGGACCGCCGCACCGGCCGACTGGGAGCGCCCGCTGGAGGGGAGGACGGCCGTGGTCACCGGAGCGGCGCGCGGCATCGGCGCGGTGGTGGCCGGAACCCTCGCCCGGGACGGGGCGACGGTGGTCTGCCTGGACGTGCCCGGCCAGGGCGGGGAACTGCGCGAGCTGGCCGGGCGGATCGGCGGGGACGCGCTGGAGCTGGACATCACCGCCGACGGCGCCGCCGACGCCCTGGCGGAGCACCTGAGCACCCGCCACGGCGGCGTGGACGTCGTGGTGCACAACGCGGGCATCACCCGCGACAAGACCCTGGGCCGGATGGACGCCGCGAGGTGGGACTCGGTGATCGCGGTCAACCTCACCGCGGTGGAGCGCCTGACCGAACGGCTGCTGGAGGCCGGGGACTCGGGCAGGCCGGTGCTGCGCGAGGGCGGCCGGATCGTGTGCACCTCCTCCATCAGCGGCATCGCGGGCAATGTCGGGCAGACCAACTACGCGGCGAGCAAGGCGGGTCTGATCGGGCTGGTCCAGGCCCTCGCACCGGTCGTGGCCGGGCGTGGCGTCACCGTCAACGCGGTGGCCCCGGGCTTCATCGAGACGAGGATGACGGCGGCGGTGCCGCTGTTCGTGAGGGAGGCCGGCCGCCGTATGAACAGCATGAAGCAGGGCGGGCAGCCCGTCGACGTGGCCGAGGCCGTCGCCTATCTCGCCTCGCCGGGCAGCGGCGGGGTCAGCGGCCAGGTGCTGCGGGTGTGCGGCCAGTCCCTGCTGGGAGCGTGAGGGGCGTGGAGAACGTGAGGGGCACGGAGGACGCCGGGGGTTCGGAGGACGCCGGGGGCGCGGGGAGCGCCGGCCGCGGGGAGCCGGAGGCGCTGGAGCTGCCGTCCGCGCCGGGCACGGCCGGGCTGTACCTCCGCGCGGTGCTGCCCAAGTCCGGCGGCGGGCGGGGAGGCCCGGTACCGGCGCGGCGGCTGGTGCTGCGCGATGTCGCGGCGGATCCCGCGCGGCTGCGCCGCTACGCCGGGATCTGCGGCTTCGCCGACACCTCCCGGCTGCCCGTGACGTATCCGCACCTCGTCGCCTTCCCGCTGGCGATGTCGCTGATGACCCGGCGGGACTTCCCGCTGCCGCTGCTCGGGCTGGTCCACATCGCCAACCGGATCGACCGGCACAGGCCGGTCGAGGCCGGGGAGCGGCTCACCTACCGGGTGTGGGCCGGGGACCTGCGGCCGCATCCGAAGGGCACCGCCTTCGACGTGACGGCCGAGGCCGACGACGGCGCCCGTACGGTGTGGCGGTCCGTCAGCACGTACCTGCGCCGGGGGCGGGGGGCGGCCGGAGCCGGACCGCGTACCGGGGCCCGCTTCGACGGGACCGCTTCCGGCGGGGCCCTGCCCGGCGGGGCCGGCGTCCCGGGCGGTCCGGTGCTGGAGGAGCGCTGGGAGGTGCCCGGCTCGGCGGGGCGCGCCTACGCCGCCGTCTCCGGTGACCGCAACCCGATCCATCTGCATCCGCTCACCGCGCGGCTGTTCGGCTTCCCGCGCGCCATCGCGCACGGCATGTGGACCAAGGCCCGCTGTCTGGCGGCGCTGGAGGAGCGGCTGCCCGACGCCTGCCGGGTGGAGGTCTCCTTCCGGGCCCCGGTCCCGCTGCCCTCGGCGGTGCGCCTGTGCGCCACGGGCCCGGCCGCGTCCTCCGGCGCCGGCGTGCTGTGGGACTTCCGGCTGCGCGGGGACGGCGACGCGGGGCGCGAGCACCTGCGCGGCGAGGTCTCACTCCTGGGCTGAGCGTCCCCGGGACGGCGGGTCCCCGGGCCCGGAACCCGCCGTCCCGGGCCTCCCGGCGGGTTCCGGGCCCGGGGACCCGGAACCCGCCGGCGGTGTCCAGATCTCGCCGGCCAGCACGTTGCGCATGCCCACCCACACCATGTTCATCAGGCGCCGGGTGACCCGTTCCGGGGATTCCCCCGGGTGGCGCTCCATCCAGTCGGTGAGCGAGTCCGCCGCGCCCACCAGCGCGTGGGCCACGAAGTCGGCCTCCTCGTCGGCGACCGGGACAGGTCCGAGGGCCTCGCCGATCCCGTCCCGGACCAGGCCCGCGACCTCGGCCATGACCGCGCGGCGGGCCTGGGCGACCTCGGCGGTGATGGCCTCGCTGAGCTGCGAAGCCTGGCGGTGGAGGACGACCCAGCTGTCGCGGTGCTCGGCCACGAAGGCGAAGAAGGCCGACAGTCCGGCCCACAGCCGCAGTTCCGGGGTGCGCACATCGCGTGCCGCGCCCTGGAAGGCCGCCACCAGCCGCTCGGCCTCACGGCGCAGGCAGGCCAGGAACAGGCCCTCCTTGGAGTCGAGGTAGAGGTAGACCATCGGCTTGGAGATGCCCGCCAGTTCGGCGATCTCGTCCACCGAGGCGGGGTGGTATCCGCGCCTGGCGAAGACCTGGACCGCCACGTCGATGATCTGCCGTTCCCGGATCCGCCGGGGGACCCGTCGCCTGCGTTCGCCGCTCACCCTTGCCAGCCTACCTACCGCATCGTAATCTTACTCACCAGTAAATTTACTTCCGAGTAAGAAGAGTGAGGGGAACCCCATGACCAACGGCGTCAGCCGGGAGCCGGCCGACCTCGCCGCCCTCGACTTCGCCGCCGTCTCCCCCGAGGAGTTCGCGCGGATCGTCAAGGGCCTGTCCAACGGGGAGATCGCCGAGATCATGCGCGGCGAGCTGCGCACGCGCGTGCTCGGCGAGGTCTTCCGGCGCATGGAGCGGCAGTTCCGGCCCGAGCGGGCCGGAACACTGGACGCCGTGATCCGCTGGAAGGTCACCGGGGAGACCGAGGTCGTCCACGAGATCGCCATCTCGGGCGGCACCTGCACGGTCCGCGAGGGCCGCGGCGGCACCGACCCGCGCGTGACGCTGACCATGGGCGACGCCGAGTTCCTCAGGCTCGTCTCCGGCAACGCCAGCCCCGTGACGATGTTCATGACGCGCAGGCTGAAGCTGGCCGGCGACGTCGGCCTGGCCTCCGGCCTGACCCGCTACTTCGACATCCCCAAGGCGTGAGGGGCGGACTGCGGTCATGAGCGGTTTCTCCCTCGACCTCACCGAGGAGCAGCACGACCTGCGCGAGTGGGTGCACGGCTTCGCCGCCGACGTCGTGCGCCCGGCCGCCGCCGAGTGGGACGAGCGGGAGGAGACTCCCTGGCCCGTCATCCGGGAGGCGGCGAAGATAGGCCTGTACGGTTTCGAGTCCCTGGCCGACATGTACGGCGACCCCTCCGGCCTGTCCCTCCAGATCGCCAACGAGGAGCTGTTCTGGGGCGACGCCGGCATCGGCATGGCCCTGTTCGGCACCTCGCTCGCGGTGGCGGGCATCTTCTCCGCCGGCACCCCCGACCAGCTCGCCGAGTGGGTCCCGCAGTGCTTCGGCGACCAGGACGATCCCAAGGTGGCGGCCTTCTGCGTCTCGGAGCCCGAGGCCGGCTCCGACGTCTCGGCCATGCGCACCCGCGCCCGGTACGACGAGGCGAGGGACGAGTGGGTGATCAGCGGCCAGAAGGCGTGGATCACCAACGGCGGCATAGCGAACGTGCACGTGGTGGTGGCCTCGGTGGAGCCGGAGCTCGGCGCCCGCGGCCAGGCCGCGTTCATCGTCCCGCCAGGCACTCCCGGTCTGGAGGCCGGGCGCAAGATCAGGAAGCTGGGACTGCGGGCCTCGCACACCGCCGACGTCTTCCTGGACGAGGTGCGGGTGCCGGGCCACTGCCTGCTGGGCGGCAGGGAGAGGCTGGACGCGCGCCTGGCCCGCGCCCGCGAGGGCGGACGGGCCAAGGGCCAGGCCGCCATGGCGACCTTCGAGGTCAGCCGGCCCACCGTGGGCGCGCAGGCGCTCGGCATCGCGCGCGCCGCCTACGAGTACGCCCTGGAGTACGCGGGCGGCCGCGTCGCCTTCGGCCGCCCCATCGTCGAGAACCAGGCCGTCGCCTTCGCCCTGGCCGATCTGCGGACCGAGATCGAGGCCGTCCGGCTGCTGATCTGGCAGGCGGCCTGGATGGCCCGCAACGGCCGCGCCTTCGACGCGGCCCAGGGCTCGATGTCCAAGCTGCGCGCCGGCGAACTGGCCGTCGCCGCGACCGAGAAGGCCGTCCAGGTCCTCGGCGGGGCCGGATACAGCCGGGAGCACCCGGTGGAGCGGATGTACCGGGACGCGAAGATCTACACGATCTTCGAGGGCACCAGTGAGATCCAGCGCCTGGTGATCGCCCGCGCGGTCTCCGGCCGCCACATCCGCTGAGACCGGCGCGGCCCTCGCCCTGCGCCGTACGGGCGCCTCGTGGTCGTCGGCCCCCCGGAGGCGTCCACGTCCTGACCGACCGCCGGCCGGGGCCCGGTCGGCGGTCGGCGTCGGCGGTCGGGGAACGCCGGGGCCGCGAGCCTTCGGTGCTCACCGAAGGCTCGCGGCCCGGGGTGCGGCGCCGTCGCGGCGGTCGTGCCTCAGTCGAGCGGTACGACGGCGACGGGCGCCTTGGAGTGGTGCATGACCGCGTGGGCGACCGGCCCGATGTGGAAGCCGATCGGCGAGCGGCGGTTGCGGCGGCCGACGACGACCAGCGATGCGTCCTCGGAGGCCTCCGTCAGATGGCGGGCGGCCCTGCCCACCACGGCCTGCGCCTTCACCTCGACGTCCGGGTACTTCTCCCGCCAGTGGCGCAGCGCGTCGTTCAGGGCGCGGGAGCTCTCCTCGGCCAGGTCGGTGGCCAGGCGGGGGTCGACGGCGATGGGGTCGACGCCGTAGACCAGCGGCGGGTTCCAGCCGTGGACGACCCGCAGCGCGGCGCCGCGCCGGACGGCGGCCTCGAAGCCGAACTCGATCAGCTCGTCGGCCGGCCGGTACAGCTCCAGTCCCATGACGACGTCCCGGGACTCGGTGGAGGACTCGGTGCCCTCCCGTCCGCCCTCCTTCGCCGTTCCGGCCCGGACCAGCACCACCGGGCACTTCACACGGGCGACGGTGGCCAGGCCGACGGAGCCGATCAGGAAGCCGGCCACCGGCCCCAGGCCGCGTGTGCCGACGACCAGCACCTCGGCCTGCTCGGCGACCGCGGTCAGCACCTCGGGGGGACGGCCGGTGAGCTGGTCGGTGGTGATCTCCAGCCCCGGGTGGCGGCGGGCGAGGTCGTTCGCGGCCTCACGCGGAATCCGCTGGGCCCAGTGCTGCCGGGTCTCGGGGTCGGCGAAGGAGTCCGGAGGAGTGAAGGGGTCGGGCTCCCGCACGTGGACGAGGTGCAGCGGCACCCCGCGCCGTACCGCCTCCCGGGCCGCCCAGTCGGCGGCGGCCAGGCTCTCGGCCGAGCCGTCCACTCCCACGGTGACCGTACGTACCATCACAACACCTCCGTTGACGGGCGGCTCTCCGCCGCTGTGTCCTCATGATCGATCCGGGTACCCGCGTCCGGCAGGGGTCAGTGGTCCCTTCCGGGCGGGCCCAATGTCCTGCGGGGCCCGCCGGGTGCCCCGGGGGCGGCCGGGAGGTCCGCAGGGGGGCGGGGCCGGCGGTGCCGGCGGGGGAAACGGCCGGCCCGCGGCGCCTCGGGGGCGCCGCGGGCCGGTGGTCCGCTCGGGGGCGGCGGGTTCACCGCAGCCAGGGGAGGCTGCGGACCAGGGGCAGCCGGGCCCACCGCCGGCCCAGTCCCCAGGTGTCGCCCGCCGCCGCGACCGCCAGGACGATCATGACGGCGGCGTACATCACGTGGTAGTTCACGATCGGGTTGGTCGACATGCTGGGGCTGCCGTCCGACAGGTGCTGGGCCAGGGGCCACTCCGCGGCCCACATCAGCGCCATCATCACGGTGCCGGCGACCGCGGTGAGCCGCAGCGCGACGCCGGCGGTCAGGGCCAGGCCGATGCCGAGCAGGCCCAGCATGAACAGCCAGTCCGCCCAGGCGGCCCCGGCGATGTCGTGGAAGAACGACTCCAGGGGGCCGACGGCCACGCCGCTGAGGAAGCCCTCCGTGGGCGAGCCGCCCTCGGTCCAGGCCCGCTCGGCGGGGGTCGCGTAGCCCAGGCCGAAGGTCTTGTCCGCGAACGCCCACAGGAAGACGAACCCGGTCGCGAAGCGGAGCCCGGCCAGGGCGCGGGCCGCGGCCGACGCCGCCGGCACCGCGGTCGCCGCGGCCGCCGTCTCACCGGACGCGGGTGCGGTCCGGGTGGTGCGCCACACCGGGAGGCGGAACCCCCGGTGTCCGTGCGTGTGGCCGTGGACTGCCATCTCACTCATCCCCTTCGCGGAAGTCGGCCCGCCGGTCGGGCACGTTCACACCGTCTCGCGGCGGCGGGCGGCGCAGCAGGGGTCCGCGGGCCCGTGTGCGGGGGCCGAAGGTCCCGTCTCCGGCCCCCGTACGGCCCCTGCCCCGGCGGTGGGAGCAATCCGACGATGGCGGTGAGGCTCCACTTCCCGGCCGCGGGAGTACAACGGGAGTAGAGGGAGCGGCGGCGGACCGCCACGGCGCCCGCACCGGAACCGGAATCGGACGCCTCCGCGCACACCACCCACTCACCGCCAGGGAGGCCCGCCATGATCGTCACCGCCAACAACCTGCTCGGTGCGCTGCCGCCGGAGAGCCGCGAGCGGCTGCTGGAACTCGCGCGCGAGGTCTCCTTCCCCGCCGGCGCCCGCATCTCCGAGGAGGGCCACCGGGCCGACCGGTTCTGGGTGATCCGCACCGGCTCGGTCACCCTCGACATGCGAGTGCCCGGCCGCCGCCCGGCTGCGGTCGAGACCCTCTCCCACGGCGACCTGCTGGGCTGGTCCTGGCTCTTCCCGCCCTACACCTGGCAGCTGGGCGCCGAGGCGCTCAGCCCGGTGCGGGCCCTGGAGTTCGACGCCGCCCGGGTGCGGGAGCTGTGCGACGCCGACCCGGTGCTGGGACGCGCGGTGGCCCTGCGGATGGCCGAGATCATCTCGCACCGGCTGCAGGCCGCCCGCACCCGGCTGCTGGACCTGTACGGGCCCTACGGAAGCGGGCCCATGCCGTGACGCGCGCCCCTGCGCGTCACGGCGGAGGATCTCGAGGAACTCGAGGAGGAGGACAGCATGGACAGCGCGGACAGCATGGACAGCGCGGGCACGATGGGCGGCGCGGACGCCGTGGACGGCATGGACGGCGCCCCGCACACCCCGCACACCGTCGGCGACGTGATGAGCCAGACCGTCGTCTCCGTGGGCCGGGACGCCCCGTTCAAGCAGATCGTGATGACCATGGAGCAGTGGAAGGTCAGTGCTCTGCCGGTGCTGGAGGGCGAGGGCCGCGTCGTCGGCGTCGTCTCCGAGGCGGATCTGCTGCCCAAGGAGGAGTTCCGGGACGGCGATCCCAGCCGCATGGAGCAGCTCCGGCGCCCGGAGGAGCTGGCCCGGGTGGGGGCGGTGACCGCGGGCGAGCTGATGACGGCGCCGGCGGTGTGCGTCCACGCCCGCGCCACACTGGCCGAGGCGGCGCGGATCATGGCGCGCCGGCGCGTCAAGCGCCTGCCGGTGACCGACGCCGACGGCCTGCTGGTCGGCGTCGTCAGCCGCGGGGACCTGCTGAAGGTCTTCCTGCGCCCGGACGAGGACATCGCCCGGGAGGTGCGCCGGGACGTCGTCGAGCCCCTCTTCCCCGGCGGGGACCGGAGCGTGGGGGTGCGGGTGGCGGACGGCGTGGTGACCTTCACGGGTGAGATCCGCAACACCGCCCTGGTCCCGGTGGCCGCCCGGATGGCGCGGTCGGTGGAGGGGGTGGTGGACGTCGGGTTCGACCTGACGCGGTCCGCGTGAGCAGCCGGTGACCGGAGGAGGCCGGAGGTGACCACCGGTGACCGCCGAGGGCCGCCGGTGGCGGAGCCGGCGTCCGGGGCGGCGTGCCGGGAACGGGCGGCCCCGCGTTCCCGCCCGCGCGTGCGGGCGGTGGGGCCGTTGGGCCCTGGCGCGGAACGGGCCGGTCGGGGCAGGATCGTGGGGCAGGGGGGCGTGCCCCTGACCGACAGCGTGAAGGATCCGTATGACCCAGGCCCAGCAGTTCTCACCACAGGACCCGATCCGGGTGTTCCTCCTGGACGACCACGAGGTGGTGCGGCGCGGCGTGCACGACATGCTGGACGCCGAGCCCGACATCGAGGTGGTCGGCGAGGCCGGCACGGCCGAGCAGGCCCTCGCGCGCGGCCCGGCCCTGCGTCCTCACGTGGCCGTCCTGGACGTGCGCCTGCCCGACGGCAACGGCATCGCCGTCTGCCGCGAGCTGCGCTCGCGGATGCCGGAGCTGGCCTGTCTGATGCTGACCTCGTTCGACGACGACGACGCGCTGCTGGACGCGATCATGGCCGGCGCCTCCGGCTACGTCCTCAAGCAGATCAAGGGCTCGGACCTGATCGCCGCCGTGCGCACCGTCGCCTCCGGGCAGTCCATGCTGGACCCGGCGACCACGGCGCGGCTGATGAACAGCCTGCGGGTGCAGGACACCGAGGAGCCCGCCGAGGAGCCGCAGGACGCCGCACTGGCCTCGCTGACGCCCCGCGAGCGCGACATCCTGGCCCTGATCGGCGAGGGGATGACCAACCGGCAGATCGGCCGGCAGCTCTACCTGTCGGAGAAGACGGTCAAGAACAACATCTCCCGGCTGCTGGCCAAGCTGGGGGTGGAGCGGCGCGTCCAGGCCGCCGTCATCGCCACCCAGACCGCCCCGCACTCCACGGGGCAGCAGCCGCGCTGAGCGAGGTCCGCGGAGGCGGGCGGGGCCGGCGTACCGGGCGGGGGCCGCACACCGGGCGGCCCCCGCCCGTTTTCGCCCCGGATGGGGCCGACCGGCCCTACCCCCGCCCGGGTGGCGCGCGCACCATGGACGCATGCACCGACACGACGGCTTCCGCGAGCTCGACCGGCAGGAGTGCCTGGACCTGCTGGCACAGGTCCCTCTGGGACGCATCGTCTACACCGAGAACGCGCTGCCCGCCGTCCTCCCCGTCAACTTCTTCCTGGACCGCGACCAGGCGGTGGTCCTGCGCACCTCGGGCGCGTCGCGGATGGCCCGCGCGGTGGACGGCAGTGTGGTGGCCTTCGAGGCGGACCGGTTCGACGAGTCGACGCGCTCCGGCTGGAGCGTGGTCGTCACCGGGCGCGCCTCGAAGGTGGCCGATCCCGGTGAGGCCGAGCGGCTGAGCCGGTCCGGGCCCCTGTCCTGGGCGCCGATCGAGGACGGGGTCTATGTGCGGATCGAGCCGGAGCTGGTGACCGGCCGGGTGCTTGACGACGTCTCGCCCGCCGGGACCGTCTGAGCCTCCGCCCCCGCGCGGGCGCCCCGGCCTCCCCCGGCCGGGGCACCCGCGCTCCTCGCTTCCCCGGTCGTTCCGGGCCGTTCCCGGCCGACCGGCCCGGGGAAGGGGCCGACCGGCCCTGTTCGGCCGCCCGACGGGGGCCTTCCGGCCGGACGGCGGGGGCTCTCCGGCCCCGGCCCGGCGGGCGTGGGAGCGCATAGCGTCCCGGCCATGGCGAACGACGAGAACGCGGGGGCCCGAACCGTCCGCGGTGAACGCGACTGGCCACTGGCCGCGCGCCGGCTGCTGAGCCGCCGCGAGGTGTCGGCCGACGGCCGCGCGGTGTACGGCACGGGCGACGAGAAGTGGGAGGGCTTCTACCGGGACCGCTGGTCCCACGACAAGGTGGTGCGCTCCACCCACGGGGTCAACTGCACCGGATCCTGCTCCTGGATGGTCTACGTCAAGGAGGGGATCATCACCTGGGAGCACCAGGCGACCGACTACCCCTCGATCGGCTCGGACTGCCCCGAGTACGAGCCCCGCGGCTGTCCGCGCGGCGCCTCCTTCTCCTGGTACACCTACTCCCCCAGCCGGGTGCGCTATCCGTACGTGCGCGGGAAGCTGCTGGAGATGTGGCGGGAGGCCCGCCGCCGGCTGGGCGACCCGGTGGCGGCCTGGGCGGAGATCACCGGCGACCCGGCCAGGGCCCGCGCCTACAAGCGGGCGCGCGGCAAGGGCGGCTTCGTCCGCGCCGACTGGGACGAGGTGGCCGAGCTGGTGGCCGCCGCCCACGTCCACACCGTCGGGGAGTACGGCCCCGACCGGGTGGCGGGCTTCTCCCCGATCCCGGCGATGTCGATGGCGTCCTTCGCTGCCGGCGCCCGGTTCATGTCGCTCGTCGGCGGCACCCTGCTGTCGTTCTACGACTGGTACGCCGACCTGCCGGTGGCCTCCCCGCAGGTCTTCGGCGACCAGACGGACGTGCCGGAGGCCGCCGACTGGTGGAACGCCGGCTACCTGGTCATGTGGGGCTCCAACATCCCCGTCACGCGCACGCCGGACGCGCACTTCCTGACCGAGACCCGCTACAACGGCACCAAGGTGGTGGCCGTCAGCCCCGACTACGCCGACAGCGTCAAGCACGCCGACGAGTGGCTGGCCCCGCATCCGGGCACCGACGGCGCGCTGGCGATGGCGATGGGCCATGTGATCCTGCGCGAGTTCCTGGTGGAACGCGAAGTGCCGTACTTCCTGGACTACCTGCGGCGCCACACCGACGCCCCGTTCCTGGTGACCCTGCGCGAGCGGGACGGGGGCTGGCTTCCGGACCGCTTCCTGACCGCCGCCGACCTCGGCGGCGCCGAGGCGGAGGCGGAGAACGCGGCGTTCAAGACCGTCCTGCTGGACTCGGCCACCGGGGACCCCGTGGTGCCGAACGGCTCGCTCGGCTTCCGCTGGGGCGAGGGGGGCGAGGGCCGCTGGAACCTCGAACTGGGCGGCACCGTACCCGAGCTGAGCCTGCTGGAGCGGGCCGAGGAGCGCGTCGCCGTCCGCCTGCCCCGCTTCGACGAGGGTGAGACCGAGGGCGGTTCGGCCATGGTGCGCGGGGTCCCGGTGCGCCGCGTCGGCGGGAAGACGGTCACCACCGTCCTCGACCTGCTGCTGGCCCAGTACGGCGTCGCCCGCGACGGGCTGCCCGGCGCCTGGCCCACCGGCTACGACGACGCCTCCCAGCCCTACACCCCGGCCTGGCAGGAGACGATCACCTCCGTGCCCGCCGCGCAGGCGGCGCGGATCGCCCGGGAGTTCGCCCGCAACGCCGAGCGCACCCGGGGGCGTTCGATGATCGCCATGGGGGCGGGGACCAACCACTGGTTCCACTCCGACACCATCTACCGGGCCTTCCTGGCGCTGACGACGATGACCGGCTGCCAGGGGGTCAACGGCGGCGGCTGGGCGCACTACGTCGGCCAGGAGAAGATCCGCCCCGTCACCGGCCTGCAGCACCTGGCTTTCGCCTTCGACTGGCAGCGGCCCACCCGCCACATGGCCGGCACCTCCTACTGGTACCTGGCCACCGACCAGTGGCGCTACGAGTCCTTCGGCCCCGGCGAGCTGGCCTCGCCGCTGGGCGAGGGCCGGTTCGCCGGACGGTCCACCGCCGACTGCCTGGCGCAGGCGATCCGGATGGGCTGGACTCCGGGCCACCCCGGCTTCGACCGCAACCCCCTGGACCTGGCCGACGAGGCCGCGGCCAGGGGTGTCTCCCCGGCCGAGCACGTGGTGGAGGAGCTCAGGGCCGGACGGCTGCGGTTCGCCGCCGAGGATCCGGACGACCCGGCCAACTTCCCCCGGGTGCTGACGGTGTGGCGGGCCAACCTGCTGGGCTCCTCGGGCAAGGGCAACGAGTACTTCCTGCGCCATCTGCTGGGCACCGACGCGGCCGTGCGCTCGGCGCAGACGCCGCCCGAGGGCCGGCCGGAGGAGGTGGTGTGGCGCGAGGAGGCCCCCGAGGGCAAGCTCGACCTGCTGGTCGCCATGGACTTCCGGATGACCTCGACCGGCCTGTTCGCCGACGTCGTGCTGCCGGCCGCCACCTGGTACGAGAAGGACGACCTGTCCAGCACGGACATGCACCCCTTCGTCCACGCCTTCACCCCGGCCATCTCCCCGCCCTGGCAGGCCCGTACCGACTACGACGCCTTCCTCACCATCGCCGACAGGTTCAGCGAGCTGGCGAAGGAGCACCTGGGCACCCGCACCGACGTCCTGGCCGTGCCGCTTCAGCACGACACCGCCGACGAACTCGCCCAGCCCGGCGGGATCGTGCGGGACTGGAGGCGGGGCGAGTGCGAGCCGGTGCCCGGGGTCACCATGCCCAGGCTGGTGGCCGTCGAGCGTGACTACGCGGCGGTGGCGGAGAAGATGCGCGCGATCGGGCCGCTGCTGGACACCCTGGGCACCACCACCAAGGGCGTCACCGTCCACCCCGGCCGGGAGCTGGATGAGTTGCGGCGCACCAACGGCGCGGTGCGCGGCGGAGTGGCCGACGGGCGGCCCTCGCTGGCGACGGCCACCCACATGTGCGAGGCGATCCTCGCCCTGTCCGGTACGACCAACGGCCGGCTGGCCACCGAGGGTTTCCGCGCCCTGGAGCGGCGCACCGGCACCGACCTGGCCTGGCTGGCCGCCGAGCGGGAGGCCGAGCGGATCACCTTCGCCGACACCCGCGTCCAGCCGCGGGCGGTGATGACCTCATACGAGTGGTCCGGGTCCGAGACCGGCGGGCGGCGCTACTCGCCGTTCACCGTCAACGTCGAGCAGCGCAAGCCCTGGCACACCCTCACCGGGCGCCAGCACTTCTTCGTCGACCACGACTGGATGGCGGAGCTGGGCGAGTGGCTGCCGGCGTACCGCCCGCCGCTGAACACCGGCCGCCACTACGGCGACGAGCGGCTGGGCGAGGAGGGCCGCGCGGAGGTGACGGTGCGCTACCTCACCCCGCACTCCAAGTGGTCCATCCACTCCGAGTACCAGGACAACGCCTACATGCTGGCGCTCTCCCGCGGCGGGCCGGTGATCTGGATGAGCACACAGGACGCGGAGCGGATCGGGGTGGCCGACAACGAGTGGGTCGAGGCGTACAACCGCAACGGCGTGGTCGTCGCCCGCGCGGTGGTCACCCACCGGATGCCCGAGGGCACGGTGTACATGTACCACGCCAAGGACCGCACGGTGAACGTGCCGAAGACCGAGGTCAGCGGGCGGCGCGGCGGCATCCACAACTCCCTGACCCGGCTGCTGGTCAAGCCCTCCCATCTCATCGGCGGCTACGCCCAGTTCACCTACGCCTTCAACTACTACGGACCGACCGGCAACCAGCGCGACGAGGTCACCGTCGTCCGCCGCCGCTCGCAGGAGGTCGACTACTGATGCCCGGTGGCGGACGGAACGAGACCGGCAAGAGGCCCATCGGCCGCGTCATGGCGCAGGTGGCGATGGTGATGAACCTCGACAAGTGCATCGGGTGCCACACCTGCTCGGTGACCTGCAAGCAGACCTGGACCAACCGCACCGGGGTGGAGTACGCCTGGTTCAACAACGTCGAGACCAAGCCCGGCGTGGGCTACCCGCGCCGCTACGAGGACCAGGAGAGGTGGAGGGGCGGCTGGCGGCTGGACCGGCGCGGCCGGCTGGTGCTGCGCTCGGGCGGTCGGCTGAGGCGGCTGGCGTCGCTGTTCTCCAACCCCGACCTGCCCGCCATCGACGACTACTACGAGCCGGTCACCTACGACTACGACACCCTGCTGACCGCCCCGGCCGGGCAGGACGTGCCCGTGGCCCGGCCCCGCTCGGTGCTCACCGGCAGGCCCACCTCGATCACCTGGGGGGCCAACTGGGAGGACGGTCTGGGCGGCGCGCCCCAGAACGCCGGGGCCGACCCCAACCTCCGGGGCGATCTGGTGGAGAAGGTGCGCTTCTCCTTCGAGCAGACCTTCATGTTCCACCTGCCGCGGCTGTGCGAGCACTGCCTCAACCCCGCCTGTGTGTCGGCCTGCCCGTCGGGGGCGATGTACAAGCGGGTCGAGGACGGCATCGTCCTGGTCGACCAGGACCGCTGCCGCGGCTGGCGGATGTGCGTGACCGCCTGCCCGTACAAGAAGGTCTACGTCAACCACGCCACCGGCAAGGCCGAGAAGTGCACCTTCTGCTTCCCCCGCATCGAGGCCGGGCAGCCCACGGTGTGCTCGGAGACCTGCGTGGGCCGGCTGCGCTACCTGGGCGTGGTCCTCTACGACGCCGACCGGGTCGGTGAGGCCGCCTCCGTGGCCGACGAGCAGGACCTGCTGGACGCCCAGCGGGAGCTGTTCCTCGATCCGGAGGACCCGGAGGTCGCCGCCGCGGCCCGCGCCTCGGGCATCACCGAGGACTGGCTGGACGCGGCCCGGCGCTCCCCGGTGCGCGCGCTGGTCTCCCGGTTCAGGGTGGCGCTGCCGCTGCACCCGGAGTACCGCACGCTGCCGATGGTCTGGTACGTCCCGCCGCTGTCGCCGGTGCTGGACGCCGTGGGCGAGGCGGGCGGGGACTCCGGCGACCCCGACCACGTCTTCGCCGCGGTCACCCGGCTGCGCATCCCGCTGGAGTACCTGGCCGAGCTGTTCACGGCCGGGGACGCCGATGTGGTCGCCGGGGTGCTGATGAAACTCACCGCGCTGCGCAGCCACATGCGCGAGCGCACCCTCGGCGGCGAGGGGCTGCCGGGCGCGCTGGAGGCGGTGGGACTGTCCCCCCGTGACGCCGAGGACCTGCACCGGCTGCTGGCGGTGGCCAAGTACGCCGACCGCTACGTGGTCCCCGCCGCGCACCGCGAGGACGCCGCCGCGCTGAGCGCCCTGGAGGAGGGCTGTCCGGTGGAGACCGCGGGCGGGGGGCCGGTCCGGGGCGGGAAGGTCATGCTCGGCCTGCCGACCCTGCGCCGCCGCGCGGACGCGCCGCACACCGGGACCCACCCCGTCGCACGACCTGCCGGAGGCACCCGGTGAACCCGCTGCGCACCCGTGTCCGTCCCGCGGCCCGGCGCCCCGGCCGCCACTCGCCGGAGGAGGCGGAGCACAGGGCCCTGCTGCTGCGGCTGGTCTCGCTCTTCCTCCAGTACCCGGACGGCGAGCTGGTCGCCGCCCGGCCGGTCCTGGCCGAGTCGGCCGGAGCCCTGCCGCCGTCGCCGGCCGCGGAGGAACTGGCCGCCTTCGCCGACTGGTTCGGCGAGGCCGCGCCGGAGGAGCTGGAGCGGCACTACGTGGAGGTCTTCGACCTGCGGCGCAGGAGCAGCCTCTACCTCACCTACTACCTGCACGGCGACACCCGGCGGCGCGGCATGGCCCTGCTGGCCCTGGCCCGGCGCTACCGGGCGGCCGGCTGGGAGGCAGGCGGCGGCGAGCTGCCCGACCACCTGCCGCTGGTGCTGGAGTTCGCCGCACTGGCCGGGCCGGGCACGGGCGAGGCGCCGCTGCGCCAGCACCGGCGGGGGCTGGAGCTGATCCGGCACTCCCTGGCCGACGCCGGCTCGCCCTACCGGCACGTGCCGGCGGCCCTTCTGACCCTGCTGCCGCCGCCGACGGACGCGGATCTGGCGGCGGTGGCGGAGCTGGCCGCGAACGGCCCGCCGGACGAGGAGGTGGGACTGGCGCCGTACGGGAGTCCGGACGCCGGGGGCTTCGCCCCGCCGGGCGCCTTCACCCCGCCGCCGCAGGCCGCGCCCACGCTCGTACCGCCCGGTGGCTTCCCACCCGATGCCTTCCCACCCGGCGCCGCTCCTTTCAACGCCGCCCCCTTCGGCACAACGGAAACGGAGACCCGCAGATGAGTCCCACAGGCGCCGTGCTCGCGGCCGCCCCGTCCGGAGCCGACCTGCTGCTGTGGGTCGCCTTCCCCTACGCCACCCTGGCCGTCTTCGTGGTGGGGCACGTCTGGCGCTACCGGCAGGACCAGTTCGGCTGGACCAGCCGCACCAGCCAGCTGCTGGAGCACCGCTGGCTGCGCTGGGGCAGCCCGCTGTTCCACCTGGGCGCCTTCGCGGTGATCGCCGGGCATGTCGTCGGCCTGGCCGTCCCGGCCTCCTGGACCGAGGCCGCCGGGATCACCGAGCACCTCTACCACCAGGCCGCGGTCGTCATGGGCACCGTCGCCGGTGCGGCGATGGTGGCGGGCCTGGGCATGCTGTGCGCCCGGCGGCTGCTCTCGCGCCGGATCAGGGTGACCACCGACCACTCCGACAAGCTGCTCTTCCCGCTGCTGGCGGCGACCGTGCTGCTGGGCATCGCCGCCACGGTGGTGCACAACGTGGCGGGCGGCGGCTACGACTACCGCTCGACGGTGTCGGTGTGGTTCCGCGGTCTGTTCGCCCTGCGGCCCCGGCCCGAGGCGATCGCCGACGCGCCGCTGCTGTTCCAGCTCCACGCCCTGACCGCCTGCCTGCTCTTCGCCGCCTGGCCGTTCACCCGGCTGGTGCACGTCTGGTCCGCCCCGGTCGGCTACCTGACCCGGCCCTACCTGGTCTACCGGCGGCGCGCGGCCACCGCGCCCCCCACCGTCCGGTCCCCCGCCGCGCGGCGGGGTGCTGACCGGCACTCGGTCCGCTGAGCGCGCGTACGCCGGCGCGCGCCCGGGGGGTCAGGTGGCGGGCACCCGGGAGAGCACCGGGCCGCCGCTCCCCCGGCGGTGCGCCGGGAGCGGCATCCGGCGCACCAGGCGCGTCGCCACGGCGCCGTAGGCGATGCCCACGGTCAGCGAGGCGAACAGCGCCAGCAGCGGCGAGTGGTCCTTCAGGTGCGGGTAGACCTGCCAGTGCGTCAGGTAGATGTACAGCGAGCTGCCCGCCAGCAGGCCCGCCAGGCGGTTGAGCGGTCCCAGGCTCGGCAGGCTGGGGACCCACACCAGCAGCGCCAGCCCGGCCACGACCACCGCCTCCCGCGCGGGCTGGCCGAAGAAGCCCGGGACGGTGACCAGGACCGCCGCGGTCACCAGCAGCCGCTGCCGTACGGTGACCGCCCTGGCGGTGGCCCAACCCAGCGCGAACAGCCAGAAGACGACGATCGGCGTCAGGTGGTGGACCCGGATGTCGAGGCCGAGGAGGTCGTAGCGGGTGACCAGGCCCAGCGCCGCCAGGGCCGCCGGGAGGCCGAACGGGAACCTCCGCTCCATCCGGTCCAGTGCCGGGAGCGACAGCAGGGCGGTCATCACGACCAGGAAGTAGACGAGCGTCTCGATGAACCAGTAGTGCCACTCCGTACGGCCGTCGCGCGGTCCGACGACGCTGTTGAGCAGGAAGGCGTTGGCGGTGTCGTACGCGCCGGTGACCAGCACCACAGGGACGATCCAGGCCAGGCTGGGCACGGTGACGCGCGCGATGGCGCGCCAGGCGCCCCGGACGCGTTCGCGCCGCCGCGCGGAGGTGAGGTGGAAGCGCGCGAAGTTGAACCCCGCCACCCCCAGCAGCACGTGCGCGCCGCCCTGGACGGAGAAGAGCGGGATGTGCGAGCCGACGATCAGGACGATCGCTACGGCGCGCAGGGCCACGCCGGTCTCCAGGGTGCGCCGTCGCGCGGTGGCCGGCCTCCGGTCCTCGCGGGGCCGCAGGTCGCGGATCGGCCGTGTGTGCCAGTCGGGGGGCAGGGGGCCGAGGACCTCCTCCAGCCTCAGCGACATCTCGACGTAGCACAGCGAGTCGCCGCCCAGGCCGACGAAGCTGCTGTCCTCGGTGACGTCGGTGCGGTCGAGGATCTCGGCGTAGAGGCGGCACAGGTCCGCGGGCCCGGCGCTCCCGGGTGCGGCGGGCCGCGGCGCGGTCGCGGGTGTGGTCGCGGGAGCCTTCCCGGCGGCCTTCCGCGCCAGGTCGCGTACGGCCCGGTAGTCGGGCTTGCCCGTGGCGAGCCGGGGCAGTTCGGTGAGGGCGTGCACACTGACGGCCCGCTGCGGCAGGCCGCACTCGCCGGCCACCAGCCGGCGGACGTCCGCGGCGTCCGCGCCCCCGGAGACGGCCACGACCAGCTCGCCGTCGCCGCCGACGCAGCACGAGGGGATGCCCCGGCGCTCCAGCACCGCCTCGACCTGCTGCGGGTCGACCCGCAGGCCGAGGATCTTGGCGAACCGGCTGCGCCGCCCCACCAGTTCGTACAGCCCGTCCTCCGCGCGCCGGGCGATGTCCCCGGTGTGCAGTTCCCGGACGGTCCGGCCCAGACGGAGGTCCGCCGGGGTCTCGGCGTAGCCCAGCATCACGTTCGGGCCCGCGTACACCAGCTCGCCGGTGTCCGGGCCGGGGCGGTCCGGAAGGGGCCGGAGCCGGAAGGAGCCGCCGGGTATCGGGACGCCGATGGCCTGGGGGCGGGAGGCCGCCAGCTCCGGCGGGAGGTAGGCCATGCGCGCGGTCGCCTCGGTCTGGCCGTACATCACGAACAGGTCCCAGCCCGCCCGGCGTCCCAGGGCGGCGTAGCGGGCCACGCGGTCGGGGGCCAGTCTGCCTCCCGCCTGGGTGACGTACCGCAGGTGGGGCAGGTCCATGCCGGCGAAGCCGATCCGGTCCAGCAGGTCGAAGGTGTACGGGACGCCGGCGAACGACGTGCCGCGGCCGGCGCGGAACAGGTCCCAGAAGCAGGGGTCGGCCACCGACAGCTCGGTGAGGATGAGCGCCGCGCCGCGCAGCAGGTGGCTGTTGACGACCGACAGGCCGTAGCAGTAGTGCAGGGGCAGCGTCGTGGCGGCCCGGTCGTCGTCGCGGATGCCCAGGTACCGGGCTATGGACTCCGCGTTCGACTGGAGGTTCTCGTGCGACAGGCGGACCAGCTTGGGCGACCCCGTCGATCCGGACGTGCTCAGCAGCAGCGCGAGGTCCGGGTGGAGTTCGTGCGCGGAGACCTCGCGCCGTTCGTCGATCACCCACTCCCCGCCGTCCGGCCGCACCACCACGTCCGGGTCGTACGCGGCGGTCAGCGACCGCGCGGCCTCGGGGTTGTCGCCCGGGACGAGCAGGAGGGGGTGGCCGGAGGCCAGCGCCGCGAGGTAGACGACGAGGGCGTCGGCCCTGTTGGCGCCGGCGAGGAGCACCAGCCGCCGCTGCCGTCCGAGTCGCCGGGCGGTGGCCGCCACCCGGGCGGCGAGTTCGCGGTAGGTCATCCCACCGTCGGCGGTGATGAGCGCGGTCCGGTCGCCGTGGGCGCCCAGGGCGCGGGCGAACGGGACCGCCCCGGTGCCGGGGTGAGGGTGGGATCGGTACGTCACGGCCGAATCATAGGTAAGGCTAACCTTATAGCGGAATCCGGGGGTCCGGCTTCCGCGCCGGATGGTGCGGAATGTCGGGATTCGTGGCCACAAGGTCCCCGCCCGGCAGGCCGAAGGTCCCGGAGCCGGCCGCCCCGCTTGACCTTTAGGTTAGGTTTACCTTATTCATTGGGCGTCGAACGTTCCTCCTCTACGCCGTTCCGCCGTCCGCCCCGGACGCGCCTCGCGGTGACGGAGGCGAACCCAGCAAGGAAGGCCTCACAATGCGACGCCCACCGGTCCGCCGTCTCGCCGCGATCCTCGCCGCGGCCGTGCTCCTCCCCGCCGTCGCGGCCTGCGGCGGCGGAAGCGGGAGCGAGGAGGACGGGTCCGCGCTCGTCGTCTACTCGGGCCGCAACGAGAAGCTGGTCAAGCCGATCCTGGACAAGCTGGAGAAGGCCGTCGGCACCGAGGTCGAGGTCCGCTACGGCGACAGCGCCGAACTGGCGGCCCAGCTCCTGGAGGAGGGCGACAAGAGCGAGGCCGCGCTGTTCTTCTCCCAGGACGCCGGAGCGCTGGGCGCCCTCGCCAAGGAGGGGCGCCTGGAGGAGCTGCCGAGCAGGACGCTGGAGAAGGTCGACCCCGCCTACCGCGCCACCGGCGGCGAGTGGATAGGCGTCTCCGGGCGCGCCCGTGTCATCGCCCACAACCCCGAGAAGGCCGCCGAGGCCCCGGACAGCGTCCACGACCTGACCGACCCCCGCTGGAAGGACAAGGTCGGCTACGCGCCGACCAACGCCTCCTTCCAGGCGTTCGTCACCGGCATGCGCGTCCTGGAGGGCGACGACGCCACCCGTGCCTGGCTGGAGAAGCTCAAGGCCAACGGCGCGAAGGCGTACACCAACAACATCGCCGTACTGGACGCGGTCGACTCCGGGGAGGTCTCCCTCGGCCTGATCAACCACTACTACTGGTACGAGCGGGTCGCGGAGAAGGGCGCCGGCGCGGTCACCGCCAGGCTCCACTTCCTGCCGGGCGGCGACCCGGGCGCCCTGGTCAACGTGGCCGGAGCGGGCGTCCTCAAGGACAGCGGCCGCAGCGAGGAGGCCCGCAAGGCCGTCGACTTCCTCCTCTCGGAGGAGGCGCAGACCTACTTCGCCGACGAGACCAAGGAGTACCCGCTGGCCGCCGGGGTCGACAGCTCGGTGAAGGACCTGCCGCCGCTGGAGTCCCTCGACTCCCCCGAGATCGACCTGGGCGAACTCGACTCGCTGCAGGAGACCCTGGCCATGCTCCAGGACGTCGGGATGGTCTGAGCCACCGTGCACGCACCGCAACACACCACCCGGGCACGTCCCGGTGCCCGCCCGGCCGGCTCCTCCGCACCGGCCGGGCGCCGGCGTGCCGGCAGCAGCCCCCCCTGGGCCCTGGTCGTCCCCGCCTCGGTGGCCGCGGTCTTCGCGCTGCTGCCCCTGGGCTACCTGGCCGTACGCTCCCTGGAGCGGGGGCCCGGTTACGCCTGGGAGGTCGTCGCCGACGAGCGCACCGCCGTGCTGCTCGGCCGCAGCCTGGGGCTCACCGCCGCCGTCGTGTCCGCCTGCCTGGTGCTTGGCGTCTCCCTGGCCTGGCTGACCGTGCGCACCGCCCTGCCCGGGGCCCGCGCCTGGTCGGTGCTGGTGACCCTGCCGCTGGCGGTGCCCAGCTACGTCGCGGCGTTCGCCTGGCTGTCGGCCGTTCCCGGGGCCGCGGGCTTCACCGGGGCCGCGCTGGCGCTGACCCTGGTGAGCTTCCCGTACGTCTACCTGCCGGTCGCCGCCGCCCTGCGCGGCACGGATCCCGCACAGGAGGAGGCGTCCCGCTCCCTGGGGTTCGGCCCGGTGCGCACCTTCGTCCGCGTCACCCTCCCCCAGATCCGCCCCGCCGCGGCCGGCGGAGGACTGCTGGTGGCGCTGTACGTGCTCTCCGACTTCGGCGCGGTCTCCCTGCTGCGCTACGACACCTTCACCCGGGCCATCCACACCTCCTACCGGGCCAGCTTCGACCGCACCCCGGCCGCGGCGCTCAGCGTCGTCCTGGTGCTGATGACCGTGGCCCTGGTCGCCGCCGAGTCGCGGACCCGGGGGCGCGCGGCCCACGCGCGCACCGGCACCGGCACCGCCCGGCCCTCCGTCCCCCACCCCCTTGGGCGTCTGCGCGTGCCCGCCCTGGCCTGGTGCGCCGCCGTCACCGCCGCCGCCGTCGCCTTCCCGCTGGGCACGCTCGGCTACTGGCTGGCCGTCGGCAACTCCGCGACGTGGGACCCCGCCCGGCTGGCCGGCACCGCCTGGACCACCCTCGGCGTGGCCGCCGCCGGAGCCGCGCTCACCACCGTGCTGGCGCTGCCGGTCGGCGTGATCGCCGCCCGCCACCGGGGGCGCGCGGTCCACCTGCTGGAGCAGGCCGCCTACGCGGGGCACGCGCTGCCCGGCATCACCGTCGCGCTGTCCCTGGTGTTCTTCGCCGTGCGCTACGCCTACCCGCTCTACCAGGAACTCCCGCTGCTGATCTGCGCGTACGCGGTGCTGTTCCTGCCGGTCGCGGTGGCCGCCACGCGCGCCGCCGTGCTCCAGGCCCCGCCCGTGCTGGAGGAGGTGGCACGCTCGCTGGGCCGTTCGCCGCTGCGGGTGCTGCGCGAGGTGACCGTCCCGCTGGCGGCGCCCGGTGTGGCGGCCGGGGCCGCCCTGACCTTCGTGGTGTGCATGAAGGAGCTGCCCGCCACCCTGCTGCTGAGCCCCACCGGCACGGACACCCTGGCCACCCGCCTGTGGACCGAGACCGGCTCCGGTTCGTTCGCCGCCGCCGCGCCCTACGCCGCCGCGCTCATCCTCCTGGCGGCCGTCCCCTCGTACCTGCTCGGGAGGCACCGCACATGACCGAACTGCGGATCGACGCCCTGTCCAAGTCCTACGGCGGCGGCGCGGCCGTGCTCGACGGACTGGACCTGGCGGTCCCCTCCGGCGCCCTGGCGGCCGTGCTCGGCCCCTCCGGCTGCGGCAAGACCACCCTGCTGCGCATCATCGCGGGCTTCCTGCGCGCGGACTCGGGGACCGTCGCGATCGCCGGCCGCACGGTCGAGGGCCCGGGGACGCACGTGCCGCCCGAGCGCCGCCGGGTCGGCATCGTGCCTCAGGAGGGCGCGCTCTTCCCGCACCTGAGCGTGGCCCGCAACGTCTCCTTCGGGCTGACCGGCCTGGACCGCGGCGAGTCCCGCCGGCGCGTCGCGGAGATGCTGGAGCTGGTCGGTCTCGCCGGATACGGGGACCGGATGCCGCACGAGCTCTCCGGCGGCCAGCAGCAGCGGGTCGCCCTGGCCCGCGCGCTGGCCCCGCGGCCCGAACTGGTGCTGCTGGACGAGCCGTTCAACGCCCTGGACAGCGCCCTGCGCGCCGGGGTACGCGCCGACGTCCGGGCCGCCCTGCGCGCCACCGGCGCCACCGCGCTCCTGGTCACCCACGACCAGCAGGAGGCCCTGTCCGCGGCGGACCTCGTGGCGGTCGTGCGCAAGGGGAGGGTCGCCCAGTGCGGCACCCCCCAGGAGGTCTACCGGCACCCCGCCGACCTGTGGGTGGCGGGCTTCGTCGGCGACGCCGTGCTGCTTCCCGGCTCGGCCGAGGACGGCGCGGCCGCCACCGCGCTGGGCCGGATACCGCTCGCCGCGTCCGGCGGGGACGGCGCCCGGGCCGGCGGTGCGCCCGGCGGCACGGTACTGCTGCGGCCCGAGCAGCTCCACCTCGTCCAGGACGGGCCGGAGGGGACCGGTGGCACGGTGACCGACGTGTGCTTCTACGGGCACGACGCCATGGTGACCGTCCGCGTCGACGGGCTGGACGACCCCGTGGACGTCCGTGTCGCCGGGCCGGTCACCGTGCGCCCCGGCCAGCGGACCGGTGTCCGCGTCACCGGCGAGGCGACCCTGCACCGGTGACCGGCGGCCGGGGCCGCCCGGTCCCCGGAGGGGGCCTTCGGCCCTCTCGCCGGGCGGGGGCGTGCCCTGGCGTTCCCCGCGTGGCGCTGAGGACGGCCGCCGGGCCGGCCGGCCACCGCCCGTGCGCCGGCCGGCGGGGTCAGTCCAGCCGGACGGTGAGCAGCACCAGGGCGTCGGTGTCGGCGGTCAGCCGGTGGCGCTCCGCGGGGATGGCGATGAGGTCCTCCGGGCCCAGCTCCCACTCCCGCTCGACGGTGCTCAGCGTCACCCGGCCGGCCAGGCACAGCAGCGTCGCGGCCCCCGGCGCCTGGTGTTCGGCCAGTCCGTGGCCGGAGGCCAGCGCCATCAGGGTCACGCTGAGTCCGGGGACCTTGACGACGGTCTGCGCCTTCCGCCCGGAGCCGGCCGCCCCCGCCTCGGCCAGCAGCCACTCGCCCTGGGCCTTCAGCCCGGCCACCTCTCCGGCGGGGTGTTTCTCGCGGTCCGGCTCGGGACCGCCCTGCGGAGTGATCATCGGACACGCTCCCATCCGCGCCGGGTGGCACGCGAGCCCAACTGCGTGTCCCGGCTGCGGTAGACGATGTAGGGACGGGTGAGGTACCCCAGCGGAGCGGTCAGCATGTGCACCAGCCGGGTGAACGGCCAGACGGCGAACAGGGCCAGCGCGCTGAGCGCGTGGAGCTGGAACAGCAGCGGCACGCCGACCATCAGCGCGGGGTCGGGCTGGAAGTAGAAGATCGACCGGAACCAGGGGGAGATGGTGGTCCGGTAGTCGTAGCCGTCGTCGACGATGTTGGCGGCCACCGTGGCGGCCAGCCCCAGCACCAGTGCCGCGGTGAGCATCAGGTACATCAGCTTGTCGTTGCGGGTGGTGGCGCTGAAGACCGGGCCGACGGTGCGGCGCCGGTAGATCAGGATGGCGATCCCGCCCAGTGTGCACACGCCCGCGATGGTGCCCATGACGACGGCGGAGACATGGTAGGTGTGCTCGCTCACCCCCGCCGCCTCGGTCCAGCTGTTGGGGATGACCAGGCCGACGACATGGCCGATCAGCACCACCAGGATGCCGAAGTGGAACAGCGGGCTGCCGATGCGCAGCAGGCGCTTCTCGTAGAGCTGGGAGGAGCGGGTGGTCCAGCCGAACTTGTCGTAGCGGTAGCGCCAGACGTGCCCGCCGACGAACAGCACCAGCGCCACGTACGGCAGGATCACCCACAGCAGGATGTCGAGCGCGCCGGGATCGGCGGCGTTCTGGGCCAGGTGCGTCATCGGCGGCCTCCCACCGGGTCGGGCATGTACTGGGGCGGTGCGAAGGGCGCCAGGCCCACCTCCTCCTCGGGCGGCCCCTCGGCGGCCAGGCGGGCGACGGCCTCGCGCTCGTCGCCGCCCAGCGGCGGCAGGGTGGCCGAGACCGAGTCCAGGACGTGCGCCCAGGGCGCGCCGGTGTCGTGCAGGGCCAGGCGCAGCAGTTCCAGGCCGGCGCGGTGCTCGGTCAGCAGCTTCCGCCCGGCCTCGGGCTCGCCGGCGGCGAACTCCAGGACGACGGCCAGGTGGTCGGGCAGTTCCTCGTCGGTCAGGCGCAGTCCGGCGGCGGCGTACGTCCGCTTGATGCGCAGCAGCGCCACGCCGCGTTTGCGGGTGTCGCCGTGGGCGTAGTAGGTCAGGAACGGGCAGCAGCGTCTGCGGTGGTCGAAGACCTCCACGTACTCGGCGGCCAGGCGGGCGGCGCCGGTGCGCTCGGCGTGGTCCAGGAAGCGGTGCAGGGGGGCCGCGACCGGTTCGGGCAGCGCGGCCGCGACCCGGCGGGCCAGACGGAGGCGGCCGTCCAGGTGCTCGTCGGGGTAGGCCAGTAGCAGGGACTGGATCTGCCAGGCCGGTGCGGGCAGGGAGGCTTCCGGTCCGGACGTGTGCCCGGATGTGTGCCCGGTGGCACGCTCGGTGGCGCTGTCGGGGGTGTGGTCGGTGGTGCGGGGGGTCATGGCTTCGGCTCGCTCTCGGCGTTCGGGTCGGTGCCGTCCATCAGTTCCCTCGGGGGTGCCTCCCCGCTGCCGGGACTGTCGGGGAACAGCCCCTTCGGGCGGCCCTTTCCGTCCCAGTTGAGGAGGTTGACGCGATTGGCCTTGTCCGCCGGGTCGGTGAGGGAGTCGGTGGTCTGGCGGGCGTGGAGCATCCGGAAGTTCTCCACGGCCACCGGGTCGGGCCCGCCGGACGCCTCGCCGAAGGGACCCGAGCCTCCCATACCGGGGCCGCCCTCGTAGTCCAGGCTGCACTCGGTGGCCAGTTCCTCCAGGCCGTGCGCCTGCTCGGCGTGGGCGGGCGGGATGACGTACCGCTCGTCGTACTTGGCCAGCGCCAGCAGCCGGTACATCTCGTACATCTCCTCCTCGCCCATGCCGACGGCGGCCGGGATGGAGGCGTCGGGCTCGCGGCCGAGGTTGATGTCGCGCATGTAGCTGCGCATGGCGGCGAGCCGCCGCAGCACGGCGTCGACGGGGGCCGGGTCGCCGGCGGTGAACAGCTCGGCGAGGTACTCGACGGGGATGCGCATCGCGTCGATGGCGGCGAAGAGGTTGCCGCGGTCCTCGGCGTCGTGGCCGGTGCCGCGCACGGCGTCCACGACCGGGGACAGCGGCGGGATGTACCAGACCATCGGCATGGTGCGGTACTCCGGGTGCAGCGGCAGGGCCACCTTGTAGGTGTTGATCAGGGAGTGGACCGGGGAACGCTGGGCGGCCTCGATCCAGTCGCGGGGGATGCCCTCGCGCTCGGCCGCCGCGATCACCTCCGGGTCGTTCGGGTCGAGCAGGATGCTCCGCTGCGCCTCGTACAGGTCCTTGTCGTCGGGGGTGGAGGCGGCCTCCAGCACCCGGTCGGCGTCGTAGAGGACCAGGCCGATGTAGCGCAGCCGTCCCACGCAGGTCTCGGCGCAGACGGTGGGCAGTCCGACCTCGATGCGCGGGAAGCAGAAGGTGCACTTCTCGGCCTTGCCGGTGCGGTGGTTGAAGTAGACCTTCTTGTACGGGCAGCCGGTGACGCACATCCGCCAGCCGCGGCAGCGGTCCTGGTCGACCAGGACGATGCCGTCCTCGCTGCGCTTGTAGATCGCCCCCGAGGGGCAGGAGGCGGCGCACGAGGGGTTGAGGCAGTGCTCGCAGATGCGCGGCAGGTAGAACATGAAGGTCTGCTCGAACTCGAACTTCACCTTGTCCGCGATCTCGGCGACCAGCACGTCCTTGCCGCCGTGCTCCGGAGCCCCGCCGAGGTTGTCGTCCCAGTTCGCCGACCAGGTGATCTTCATGTCCTCGCCGGTGATGAGGGACTTGGGCCGGGCGACGGGGCTGTGCTCCTGCAGGGGGGCGTTGGTGAGGGTCTCGTAGTCGTACGTCCACGGCTCGTAGTAGTCGTCGAGCGCGGGCAGCTTGGGGTTGGAGAAGATGGTGATGAGCTTCTTGAACCGGCCGCCGGCCCTGAGCTTCAGCCGTCCCCGCTTGTTGACCTCCCAGCCGCCCTTCCAGGTCTCCTGGTCCTCGTAGCGGCGCGGGTAGCCCTGGCCGGGCCGGGTCTCGACGTTGTTGAACCAGACGTACTCCACGCCGCTGCGGTTGGTCCATGCCTGCTTGCAGGTGACCGAGCAGGTGTGGCACCCGATGCACTTGTCGAGGTTCATCACCATCGCCATCTGGGCCATGACCTTCATCAGTAGGTCACCTCCTGGGAGCGGCGGCGGATGACGGTGACCTCGTCGCGCTGGTTGCCGGTGGGGCCGAGGTAGTTGAAGGCGAAGGAGAGCTGGGCGTAGCCGCCGATCAGGTGGGAGGGTTTGATCAGCAGCCTGGTCAGGGAGTTGTGGATGCCGCCGCGCCTGCCGTTGGTCTCGGAGCGGGGCACGTCGATGAGCCGGTCCTGCGCGTGGTGCATGTATACGGTGCCCTCCGGCATGCGGTGGGAGACGATCGCGCGGGCGACGACCACGCCGTTGCGGTTGACCGCCTCGATCCATTCGTTGTCGGCCACTTTGATCTTCCGCGCGTCCTCCCGGCTCATCCAGACGGTCGGCCCGCCGCGGGAGAGCGAGAGCATGAACAGGTTGTCCTGGTACTCGGAGTGGATGGACCACTTGTTGTGCGGGGTCAGGTACCGGACGGTGACGCCCAGTTCGCCGGTGCTGCCGACCTGTGGCTCGTCGAAGAGGGCGTGCATGTTCAGCGGTGGCCGGTACACCGGCAGCCACTCGCCCAGCTCCGCCATCCAGTCGTGGTCGAGGAAGAAGTGCTGGCGTCCGGTGAGGGTGTGCCAGGGCTTGAGGCGCTCGACGTTGATGGTGAAGGGCGAGTAGCGCCGCCCGCCGGACTCCGACCCGGACCACTCCGGGGAGGTGATGACGGGGACGGGACGGGCCTGGGTGTCGGCGAAGGTGACCTGTTTGCCCTCGTGTTCGGCGGCCAGGTCGGCCAGCCGGGTGCCGGTGCGGGCCTCGACGCTGCGGAAGCCCTGGGTGGCCAGGTGCCCGTTGGTGGTGCCGGACAGGGCGAGGATCGCCTCGCACGCCTGGACGTCGCGGGCGATGGAGGGACGGCCGTCGGCGACGCCGCCGTGGACGGTGCCGTTCTTGCTCCGCAGGTACTCCAGTTCCCGGTCGAGTTTGAAGGTGACGCCCTTGGTGGTGGCGCCCTGGCTGTCCAGCAGGGGGCCGAGGGCGGTCATCTTGTCGGCGACGGCCGCGTAGTCGCGTTCGACGGTCACCAGTTTGGGCATGGTGCGGCCGGGGACGGGCTCGCACTCGCCGGCCTTCCAGTCCCGTACGCGGCCGTGGGGGTTGGCCAGTTCGTCCGGGGTGTCGTGCAGGAGGGGGGCGGCGACCACGTCGCGGAGGGTGCCCAGGTGGTCGGCGGCCAGCCGGCTGAAGGCCTTGGCGATGGTGTTGAAGGCGTCCCAGTCGGTGCGGGTCTGCCAGGGCGGGGAGATGGCCGGGTTGAACGAGTGCACGTAGGGGTGCATGTCGGTGGTGTTGAGGTCGTGCTTCTCGTACCAGGTGGCGGCCGGGAGCACGATGTCGGAGTAGATGGTGGTGGACGTCATCCGGAAGTCCAGCGACAGCAGCAGGTCGAGCTTGCCGGTGGGTGCCTGTTCGTGCCAGACCACGTCGCGCGGGCGGGCTCCCTCGGGCGCCTCCTCGGCGCGCACGGAGGAGTCGGTGCCCAGCAGGTGTTTGAGGAAGTACTCGTTGCCCTTGGCGGAGGAGCCCAGCAGGTTGGCCCGCCACACCGTCAGCACGCGGGGGAAGTTGGCCGGGTCGTCCGGGTCCTCGGCGGCGAACCGCAGCCGCCCGGACTTCAGCTCGTCCACCACGTACTCCCCCACCTCGCGGCCGGCCGCCGCGGCGTCCTCGGCCACGGCCAGCGGGTTGCGGTCGAAGGTGGGGTAGGACGGCATCCAGCCCATGCGGGCGGACTGGGCGATGACGTCGGCGGTGGTCTTTCCGGCGAACGTGCCGCCCGCGGAGGCCGCCGAGAGGGTGTCGGCGCTGAAGGGGTCGTAGCGGAACTGGTCGGTGTGCAGGTACCAGTACGCGGTCTGGATCATCTGCCGGGCGGGCCGGTTCCAGTCGGCGGCGGTGGCCAGCGCCGAGTAGCCGGTGATGGGGCGGACCTTCTCCTGGCCGACGTAGTGGGCCCAGCCGCCGCCGTTGACGCCCTGGCAGCCGGTGATGGTCGTCAGGGTGAGGAACGCCCGGTAGATGGTGTCGGAGTGGAACCAGTGGTTGGTGCCCGCACCCATGATGATCATGGAACGGCCGCCGGACTCCTCGGCGTTGTCGGCGAACTCCCGCCCGATCCGGGCGGCCTTCTCCGCCGGAACCCCGGTGATGGCCTCCTGCCAGGCGGGGGTGTAGGGCTGGGAGGCGTCGTCGTAGCCGGTGGGCCAGGTGCCCGGCAGCCCGTCGCGGGCGACGCCGTACTGGGCCAGCAGCAGGTCGAAGACGGTGGTGACCGGCTTCCCGCCGATCCGGCGGACGGGGACGCCGCGGCGCAGTGACGCGGCCCGGCCGTCGGGGGTGTCGAAGCGGGGCAGTTCGACCTCGACCGCCGCCTCGCCGCCGCCGGAGGCGGTGAGCAGCGGGTCGGTGTCGCCCAGCTCCAGGTTCCACTTCCCGGCGCCGGACTCGCCCCAGCGGTGGCCGAGCGAGCCGTTCGGCACCACGGGGTCACCGGTGGCCGAGTCCAGCAGGACGGTCTTGAACTCCGCGTTCTCCGCCTCCGCCTCGGCCCCGCCGAGGTCGGCGGCGGTCAGGAACTTGCCCGGCCGGTACACACCTTCCGGGCCCTCCTCCAGGCGGACCAGGAACGGCAGGTCGGTGTAGCGCTTGACGTAGTCGGCGAAGCGCCCGGCCTGCCGCTCGACGAAGAACTCCTTGAGGATCACATGGCCCATGGCCATCGCCAGCGCCCCGTCGGTGCCCGGGTGCGGGGCCAGCCACTCGTCGGCGAACTTGACGTTGTCGGCGTAGTCGGGGGCGACGGCGACGACCTTCTGGCCCCGGTAGCGGGCCTCGGCCATCCAGTGCGCGTCGGGGGTGCGGGTCACCGGCAGGTTGGACCCCCACATGACCAGGTAGCCGGCGTCCCACCAGTCCCCGGACTCGGGGACGTCGGTCTGGTCGCCGAAGACCTGCGGGGAGGCGACGGGCAGGTCGGCGTACCAGTCGTAGAACGACAGCATCGCCCCGCCGAGCAGGGAGTAGAAGCGGGCTCCGGCGGCGTGGGAGACCATCGACATCGCCGGGATCGGGGAGAAGCCGGCCAGCCGGTCGGGGCCGTACTCCTTGATGGTGTGGACGTGGGCGGCGGCGATCATCTCGGCCGCCTCCTCCCAGGTGGCCCGCACCAGGCCGCCCTTGCCGCGCACCGACTTGTAGCGCCGGGAGCGCTCGGGATCGGAGACGACGTCGGCCCAGGCCGCCACCGGGTCGCCCAGGCGCTGTTTCGCCTCGCGGTACATCTGCAGCAGCACCCCGCGCACATACGGGTAGCGCACCCGGGTGGGCGAGTAGGTGTACCAGGAGAACGCGGCGCCGCGCGGGCAGCCGCGGGGCTCGTACTCGGGGCGGTCGGGGCCGACCGACGGGTAGTCGGTCTGCTGGGCCTCCCAGGTGATGATGCCGTCCTTGACGTACACCTTCCACGAGCACGACCCGGTGCAGTTGACCCCGTGGGTGGAGCGCACCACCTTGTCGTGGGACCACCGGTCCCGGTAGAAGGTGTCGGCCTGGCGTCCGCCGATGCGGTACAGGGCCCGGCGGTCCTCGGAGACCTCGGCGCGGGTGAAGAAACGGCGGCTGCCCACCAGGGCGTCGGCCACCTCGCCGTCCAGACCGGGACGGTGCTCCGTCTCCGCCGCGGTCTTCCTGTTCCTCGCTCTCACCTGCGCGTCCCTCCCGGGATCGGAAGTCGGTTCACGCACCGGGCCGCGGGCGGCCGGGCGCCCACTTTCGATCGGACGCGTTCCCTGCTCCGCGCCGGTGCTGGCCCGTTGACTACCCGGAAAGCAAGATCTCACACGGGCCGTTCGGAAGTGTTTCCGATCATTCACCGGCGCGGTCGCGCGAGGTCAGGCCGCGGCGGCGGGCATCCCCGATCCGGCGCGGCCGCGGGCGGCGGCGACCGCCTCCCAGTCCTCGGTGTCCAGCACGGACAGGGCGGCGGGGAAGACGCCGTCCTGCTCCTTGAGGATGTGCTCGCGCAGCGTCTCCAGGGCCTCCCACAGGCGCTGCGGCCAGTCCGGGTCGGCCGGTGTGCCGCCCTCGGCCTCCGCCAGCACCGACTCGATGCGCCGGTGCTCGTCCTCCAGTGCCGCGATGTGGTCGGGGAACTCCTGCCTCATCGCGGGGAAGAGACCGTGCTCCTCGACCTCGGTGTGCGGGCCGAGGACCGCGGCGATGCTCCGGGCGGCCCGGGCCATCCGGGGGAGGTCGCCGTCGCTTCGGGCCGCGCGCACCTCGCCGATCATGTTGACGACCGTGTCGTGTTCACGGGTCAGCTCGTCGATGGCTTCCAGGGACTGGCAGCCGCAGTACTCGCACATCTCCTCGTTCCTCTCGTCTCCCGGACGCTGTGCCGTCAGGTGTCGCACGGTCAGGCGTCGCACGGTCAGGCGTTGTGCCGCTCCACGGCCCGCCGCACCCCGGTGAGGGTGTAGACCAGGGCCGCCGCGGCGACCAGGGCCAGCAGCGCCAGGCCGATCGCATAGGAGTCGGTGGCCCCGTAGACCGCGCCCATCACCAGCGGGGGCAGGAATCCGCCCAGTCCTCCCGCGGCGCCCACCACACCGGTGACCGAGCCGACCTTGTCCGCCGGGGCGGCCAGCGAGACCAGGGCGAAGGTCGCGCCGCTGCCGGCGCCCAGGGCGACGGCCATCGACAGGAAGGCCACGGTGCCCTGCGGGGCCAGGTCCAGGGTGAAGGACTGCATCACGGCCCCGACGACGACCACCACCAGGGAGGCGGCCAGGACGCGCACCGGGCCGAAGCGGTCCGACAGCCATCCGCCGATCGGGCGCATCAGCACCGCCAGCACCACGAACCCGGCCATCCGGTTGGCCGCGTCCGTCTGCTCCAGGCCGTAGGCGGTCCTGAGGTAGACCGGCAGGTAGACCGAGAAGGCGACGTAGCCGCCGAACGCCACCGCGTACAGCGCCGACGCCTGCCAGGTGATTCCCAGGCGGGCGGTGGCGGCCAGCCGGCGGAGCAGAGGCTGGGAGGGCACGGTGCGGCCGGGGGCGTCGCGCAGCACCGCGTAGGCCAGGACCGCGTAGAGGGCGAGGGCGACGGCGGTGATCACGAACGGGGTGGCGGTCCCGTGGTCCTTGACGAGCTGGACCGTGGTCAGGGCGCTGATGGCGGTGCCGCCCATGCCCGCGCCGAAGACCCCGATGGCCAGGCCGCGCCGCGCGGGCGGGAACCAGGCGTTGACGAACGGCACCCCGATGGCGAAGGCGGTGCCGCCGATACCGAGGAAGAAACCGCCGATCAGCAGCCCCGCCAGGGATGTGTGGCCGGACAGGCCCAGATAGAGGACGGGGACGATGGTCGCGGCGGAGACCAGCGGGAACATCACCCGGCCGCCGAACCGGTCGGTCAGCGCGCCCACCGGGACACGTCCCACCGAGCCGACGATCACCGGCACCGCGACGATCAGCGACTGCTCGAAGGAGGACAGCTCCAGGATCTCCTGGAAGCGGGGGCCCAGCGGGCTCAGCAGCGCCCACGCCCAGAAGTTCAGGGCGAAGCCGAGGGTGGCGACGGCCAGCATCAGCAGACGCCGCCTCGCGCCTTCGTCGGTCCCCTCGGCGGTCGGACGGGCGGGCGCGGTCGTCCCGCGCGGCTCACGGTCCATGGTGGTTTCCGTATCCGTTTCGTACGGCAGTGTGGTCATGTCGTCCTCGGCCGATTCGATGGTGGCTCCGTGTCGCGGGCCGGAACCGGCGGTGTGTGCCCAGGTGCCCTGAGCGGCCGGTGCCATGCCCGCACCTCAAGGGTCTTCACACCCCTGTCCTGCGGTAAGGGACCAACAGGTCCCGCAAGGGACCATTGGTCTCGCCTTTTCCGGGGCCGTCCGGCACGGCTCCGCGGCGCGGCCCCCGGCACTCCCCGCGGCACGGCGCCCATCAGGTGACGGGCAGGGCCGTGGCCAGGAGCACCACTCCCAGCGAGCCGACCAGGGAGGTGACCGCCAAGGCTCGGGCCAGCTCGGGGCGGCCCCGCGAGTGGGCCCGGCCGTGCAGCGCGGCGACGGCCATCACGGCGGTGAACAAGGCCAGCTTGGCGGCCAGGGTCCGCCCGTAGCCGGGCTCGGCCAGCGAGGCCCAGGTCACCCCCTTGTGCCAGGCCATCGCGACCCCGCTGGCCAGCTGGAGGGGCAGGAACACCGTCCCGGTGAGCTTCCCGAAGCGGCGTCCGGCCTCCCGGACGAACCGTCCCCGGGCCTCGGGGGCCAGCATCCGGCGGGCCAGCGGCAGGATCACCAGCGACAGGGCCAGTTGCCCGCCGACCCACAGCGCGGCCCCGACGACGTGGGCGAAGCGTACGAGGGCCCAGGCGTCCACCCCGTTCACCTCCTCACCTCCACCGCTCCGTGGGCGCCGGCCTCGGCGCGGCGCATGTCGTGGTCGACGAACGGATAGCGGCCGGCCTCGGGGAACACCGCCTCGACGAAACCCCCCTGCGCGGTGGACAGGCCGAGCACCTGGGCGCCCCCGGGATCCTCCGGACGCAGCCGGTGGGCGCCCTCCTGATACACGGTGTCGAACACCGTGCCCACCACGTGGAAGGCGACCCCGCCACCTGGCCCCGCCGCCACCACCCAGAAACGGATCCGCTCCCCCGCCCGCGCCGTCAGAGGCTCCCGGGCGTACTGCCCGGCCACCCCGTTGAAGGCCCAGGCGTCCGGGGTGTTGGCGCGCATCCTCGCCACCCGGCCCTCACCGCCGACCGCGCCCAGATAGAGCTGGGAGGCCACCAGCAGATACTCCCGGTCGACCTCGGGCAGTTGCGGCGGGTCGACGATGACGGCCCCGTACATGCCGTTGGCGATGTGCTGGAGCATCGGCGCGGTGCCGCAGTGGTACAGCCACGCGCCCGCCCGCCCGGCGGTGAACCGGTAGACCAGCGACTCGCCCGGCTCGATGGTGCGCATCGGCCGGTCGGGGGCCAGCGCCCCGGCGTGGAAGTCGATGCTGTGGCCGATCGACCCGTCGTTGACCAGAGTGATCTCGAAGGTGTCGCCGACCCGGCCGCGCAGGGTGGGACCCGGCGCGGTGCCGCCGAAGGTCCACATCCGCTGCCGCACCCCGGGAGCGACCTCGATGTCCTTCTCCACCGTGCGCAGGGTCACCCGGTGGACGCGGCCCGGACCGGCCGGCGGCAGCCCGGCCGGCCGGGAGGCCCAGCCCGGCGAGAACTCCGCCGCCAGATCCGGCCCGGCCGCCCCGGCCGCCGGGGCGTGTTCCTCATGCTCCTCGCCCCCACCGGCACCGCCCGCGCCGGTCTCCAGTACCGCGATGCGCATGCTCATGCCCGCGGCGCGGTGCCCGGCCACGGTGCACCAGGCCGTACGGTCGGCGGTGACCGTTCCGACCTCCAGACGGGCGCTCTCGCCCCGGCCGAGCACCGGGGTGCGCGGACCGTTCTCGATGCGCAGGTCGTGCCCCATGGCCTCCCGGTTGACGACCTCCAGGACCAGGCGGGTGCCGGAGGGGACCTCGACGGTGGCGGGGCTGACCCGCATGCCCCTCAACTCCACCCGCACGGTGCGGGTCCCGGAGGCGCCCGTGGTGTCGGCGCCCCGGCCGCCCGCCGCCTCCACTCCGCCGCCCGGTGTCCCGGCCACCAGTACGGCCAGTACGGTCAGCAGGACGCCGGCCACGGCTCCGAACAGGGGCGCCCGCCGCGAGGTGCTCGTGGGCGGGGGTTCGCCGCGGGGTCCGGCCGGCCGGCCGGGGTGGGCGGGCCGGGCGGTTCGGGTGGTTCGGACGGTGCGGGTATGCCCGGTGGCGGGGCGTCGGCGGCCTCGGCCGGGGGTGGGGTGGTCACGTGCGCTCCTCAGGGTCCCGTCGCGGTCGCGGCGGATGATCGGGACATCGAGGCCGATTGTCGTTCCGGGGCGTGCCGGCGTTCGGGCGGCGAAGGTCCCCCGCGCCGGGCCTTTCGGCCCCCGGTCCGGACCCGGGGGTCCCGGGTCCGGACCGGGGGCGGCCGTGTCAGCGGTGGGTGAGGCGCAGGCGCCAGGCCTGCGGGCCGCGCTCCAGGTACTCCACCGCGAAGGCGCCGGATGTGCGCTGCTCGATCTGGGCCAGCAGGGGCAGCGGGTCGTGCGGCGCGACCAGCACCATGGACCGGCCCGCGGGGACGGCCTCGAGCGCTCCGAAGACCGTGGCGTGGCGGATGGCGTGCGGGACCTCGCGCACGTCCAGTTCGGGCGCTTCCCCGGCGTCCGTCTCCCCGCAGGCGCAGCCTCCGCCGCAGCCGCCCTCCTCGCCGTCCCGGCCCGTCCCGCCGGACTCCTCGTGACCGCCGAGCAGTTCGTGCATTCCGGCCAGCAGCCCGGCCAGGGAGACGTCGGGTGCGGCGGCGATCAGCGGCAGCACCAGGTCGTTCTCCTTGTCCAGGTGCTCCTCGAAGAGGACCTGGAGGGCCCGTGCGTCGGCCGCCGCGCGGGCCGGGGTGAGCGGGGCGCGCAGCGCCTCGACGAGCGCACCGATCCTGCGGTGCTCGGCGAGCATGCCGTCGACCAGCAGCCGGGCCTCGGCGGTGCGGTGCGCGGCGGGGTAGAGGGCGGACTCCTCGGCGGCGGCGTGCGGGAGGAGTTCGCGGTCGCAGAAGGCGACCAGGCCCGCGCGGGCCCGGTCCGCGGCGGCCGGGTCGCGGTCGGCCGCGTCCAGCAGCATCGCGACGCGTCCGGCCAACTGACCCGCGAGCTGCGCGTGGTGGGCTTCGACGGCTTCGACGGCCGCGGCGTCCCGGGGGTCGGAGGCGAGGGTGAGAGTGCTCATGGCTTTCCTCCCGAAGATGGGCGGCCCACCGGGTCGTCCGGGGCCGACGCGAGCAATATACTACGGACATGTCCGTGAAAAATAAGGGTCCACTGCCGGGCGGCGGCTCGGACGACCATCCGCCGGTCTCCCGGCAGCGCAGGGCGGTCCTGCAGCATCTGCGCGGCCGGACGCAACCGGTCACGGCCGCCGACCTCGCGGCGGAGTGCGGGCTGCACTCCAACACCGTCCGCGAGCACCTCGACGCCCTGGTCGACGCCTGTCTGGCCGCCCGCGAGCGCGCTCCGGCCGCCGGCCGCGGCCGGCCCGCCTGGCTCTACCGGGCCCGGGCCCCGCAGCAGTCCGCCGTACGCGAGTATGCCGGGCTGGCCACCGTCCTCGCCGCGCGGATCGCCCGCACCAGCCCCGACCCGCGCGCCGACGCCCTGGCCGCCGGGGAGGAGTGGGGCCGCGCCCTGCTCGCCGGGCAGGAGCCCGCGCGCGATCCCGGGGAGGCGCGCGCAAGGGTGCTGGTGCTGCTGGAGGAGATCGGCTTCGCCCCGCAGCCGGACGGGCCCGACGGGACCGCACGCGAGGTGCGGCTGCCGCGCTGCCCCTTCGTCGAGGCCGCCCGCGAGTACCCCGGCGTGGTCTGCGCCGTCCACGAGGGCCTGGTCAGGGCGGGGCTCGCCGCTCTGGGCGGGGACGCGGAGCGGGTGGCGCTGCACCCCTTCGCCGAACCGGACGCCTGCCGGCTGAGTCTGGACGCCGGACCGCGCGGGCCGTCGGGGGACGACACCGCCGGAGGAGACCGGTGACCGGCGCCGGGGCGGCAGCCGCGCCCGTCCGTGCCTCCGCCGCCGCGGCCCGGCGCACGGGCGCCA